>JASICF010000077.1 GCA_030044775.1 Candidatus Sulfotelmatobacter sp.
TTGTATACGCCGGTGATTGTTAAATACCGCGATGAGAAAACGGATCGGGGGATCGAGCTGGAAGAGTGGTTGCGGTAGCGAGCGGCATGGCTAGCGAAAGCGTCGGATGCCGCGCTTTACTTTCTGCTATAATGTAAAGCATGGCCGAAGCGACGCTATCTTCCAAGAACCAGATCGTCATTCCACGCGAGGCGCGAGAAGCTTTGAAGCTAAAGCCCGGGGATAAGCTGCTCGTTCTTGTGCGCGGGGGCAACGTGCTGGTGCTGCAAAAGCCCAAGTCTTATCACGCGGCCATTCGTGGCCTCGGACGCGGCCTTTACCCCAAGGATTATCTGCGGAAAGAACGTGAAAGTTGGGACTAGACGAGTTTCGCGTCGACCTTCGGCGCCACCGCCAGTTTGCGCTCGACAGTTGCATCTTTATCTACCAGATCGAAGCCAATCCCAAATACGTTGCATGGACCGATATGGTTTTCTCGTGGCTGGCGGAGCCAAGGTCTCGCGCCTTCACCTCTGCCATCACGATGACGGAAGTACTCGTCCCGGCTTACCGCAACCGCGATCAGAAGCTGTTAGACAACTTCTACGGGTTTCTATCCACTTACCCAAACCTACAGTGGGTGCCAGTTAGCCTCGAGATCGCCGACGTTGCTGCCAAAGTTCGCGCTCAGCACAACCTCCGCACACCCGATGCCATACAGGCCGCTACAGCAATTCACGCCAAGGCAACCGGGTTCATCACCAATGACTCGAAATTCTCCCCGATGCCAGAATTTGAAGCTATCGTTCTCGATGACTACGTGTAGCGTAGGTCCCTTCGCAAACGAAAGCCAAGGAATTCCATCTATAGCTGCACGGTTAACTTTCCGGTTCCGTTCGATGACACTCGGATAGCGGTGAACTTGTTCACAACCGCATCGGCTTCGGCCAATTGCGAAGCGTCGTATGTGCTCGCAAACCCAATTGCTTTCATTCCGCCGGCGTGAGCCGAACGAATGCCTGCGGGCGCGTCTTCGATCACCAGGCATTCGGACGGCGCGACTCCAAGTAAGTTCGCGCCCTTCAAATACGGTTCCGGGTGCGGCTTACCGTTGGCGACATCATCGGCGGTGACCATCACTGGGGGATCGGGCACACCCACCCGCCGCAGCCGGTCCGCGGCCAAATGGCGAGAGCCGGAGGTGACTACGCCCCACCTGCCCGCAGGAATCGAGCGTACGAAATCAATCGCACCGGGCATCGCGACGAGGAGATGATGATCATCGCTCTCTTCCGCTTCCAGCCGTCGTAACTCCGCTTCGGCATCCAAATCCGGCGCAACTTTGCGAATGACCTCGATGGCGCGGACTCCGTGGGCAATGGCGACCACCTTGTCTTCATCGATTCCCCGCTCACGCGCCCAGATGCGCCAATGGCGCTCCACGCTGCCGGTGGAATCGACAAGAACACCATCAAGATCGAGCAGGATTGCGGAACACGAAAATGTGGTCATTCGTTTTTTTCTATCACAGAGTGCGAGAAATGCGGGTTAAGCAACGAAGAAATCCGCAGACAGCTACGCCGGCAAGATCCCCTGCGCCGCAGAACTGAGGGTTGCATCGTTCGCCTTGCTGCGCAGCAGTAAATGCCGCTGACGAAAATGAGCCTTGGCGCGCTGGCCCCATGCGCGCACGAACCAATAATTGAGACCTGCGCCCAGAACCGAACTGGCAACAGGAATCATGCGGCCCGTCCAGCGCTCGACGACATCTGCGCTGGCGCTGGCGGCGATGCGTTGAATCACGCGAGGAACAAATTTGTTCACAAATTCTTTTTCGATGAGCTCGCGGCTGATATCAACACCTGCGGCGCTGGCAGCGGCGATCCACAGTTCGGCGATTTCATTATCGGTATTGAATTGAAATCCGTAAATCAGACTGAGCTTCTGAATCGTACGCATCGTGATGGCGGAGAGAATTCCGAGGTCGGGCACAAGCGTGATCAAACCACCCAGGCCGAAACCGGCACCCTCAGCGGCAGCCAGTTTCATGCCGCCACGGACAACATCGTCCGCGACCACATCGAGTTCCTCGATTTCAAGCGAATAGGTCCCGTGATAGCCGCTGATAGGAAGACGGTAGGCTGTGCGAAGCTGGATGAGAAATCTCTCTGGATCGACCTGAACCTTGGAATACGTGCTCGTCAGACCTTTGACAAGTGCTTTTTCGACGCGAGCGCGAAGCCAGGATTTGGGTGCTGTTTCTCCCATTTATTTGACATTACCTCAGCTCGGGAGAAAACGCCATCGGGTGGGAATGACAGCCGATGTGGAGGCGCGAATAGCTGTGTTTGCGAGGAGTGATGCCGTGTTCGGGCTGAAGGCAGGCGTGTGCTAGCATCAAAGATTAACAATCAATGCCAAATGGAAAATTGCAGGTAATCCCTCTCGGGGGGCTGGGCGAGTTCGGTATGAACTGCATGGCCTTCCGCTGGGGCGATGACATTATTGTTGTGGACGCGGGGCTGATGTTTCCCGAGGCCGAGTTGCTCGGTGTCGACATTGTTGTGCCTGACATTTCCTACCTGATCGAGAATCGGCAGCACGTTCGAGCCATCGTTTTGACGCACGGGCATGAAGACCATATTGGGGCGCTGCCGTGGATTCTCTCCGAACTGAACGTCCCAGTATGGGGGACGGAATTTACCCTGGCGTATGTGGAAGACAAGCTTGACGAGCATGGCCTGCTCGATGATGCGGATCTGCGGGAGATTCGCGCGGGCGAATCGTTTCAACTGGGAGCGTTCCGGATTGATCCCATTCGCGTGACGCATAGCCTCGTGGATTGCGTCGCGCTGGCGATTCACACGCCGGTCGGGGTGGTGATTCATACCGGCGATTTCAAGGTAGATCCCACGCCGACGGACAATCATCTTTTCGATCTCCATTCTTTCGCGGAATATGGGAAACGGGGTGTGCTGGCGCTGTTTCAGGATTCGACCAACGTCGAACGCAAGGGCTACACGCCAAGCGAGCGAGCGGTAAGGCGGAAGTTTGACGAGGTTTTTGCGCACACCAAACGTCGGCTGTTTATTTCGTGTTTTTCTTCTTCGATTCATCGCATTCGGCTGGCGGTGGAATTGGCATACCAGCACGGACGGAAGGTGGCGTTCATCGGCCGCTCGATGAATAATTCCGCGGAGATCGCGGAGGATCTGGGGTATCTGGAAGTTCCGGAAGGGCTGGTGATCAATCCCGGCGAGATGAAGAATTTTCCGCCGGAAAAAGTGTGTGTGATGATCAGCGGCACTCAGGGCGAACCGATGTCGGCGCTGTCGCGCGCGGCAGTGGATAATCACAAGCACGCGAAAATCGAGAAAGGCGACACGGTGGTGCTTTCGTCGCGCATCATTCCGGGGAATGAAAAGACGATCTACCGCATGATCGATCACCTGTTCCGCCGCGAAGCATATGTGATCTATGAGGATGGAACCTCGCCGCCGGTCCACGTCAGCGGGCACGCCAGCCAGGAAGAACTAAAGTTGATCATCAACCTGCTGAAGCCGAAGTATTTCGTTCCGATTCACGGCGAATACCGGCAGCTGAAATTACATGCCGAGATGGCTGCGGCCATGCACAGCTCGGTGGGAAAAGTAACCCTGCTCGAAAGCGGAGACATTCTCGAATTCGACGAACACACGGCTCGGAAGATCGGGCGCGTGAACGTGGGCCGGGTCTGTATCGATTCAGGCAGCCGAACGGATGTGGTGGAGGATTTGATTATCAAAGACCGGCGGCATTTGAGCGAGGATGGCATTGTGCTGCCGATTATCGCCATCAACAAACTTTCCGGGCGGGTCGAGACCACTCCGGAGATTGTGACGCGCGGCTTCAATCCGGGAGACAACGGACTAGTGGAAGAGGCGCGGAGAATTGTGGAAGACACGCTGGCGCAATCGAGCGACGAAGAGAAAGCCGATTACGGCGTGATCAAAGAGAAGATTCGTGCGGACCTGAAGCGGTACATTTCGAAGCAGACGCAGAGAAGGCCGTTGATTATGCCGGTGATACTGGAGATCTAGTTGGTTGTTCTTACCTAGCAGCCCATTCGCTAGCAACGCCGCCTGTCGCGATGCTTACTGATGCCTTATTCCCGCTGCTACATTAGAGGCAAACAAAGAGCGGATCTCTGTATGGCGGCGTCACACGAACCGGCTGTTCAGTCAGTTTGTCCTGCCCCTCTTCGGGCATTTCCCTTCTGAAGATTGTTCGAGCAGCGGTACGAAAGCTTTGGCCAGCACAACTGGTTAGGGCCTGTGATAAGGGGCGGGGGTTACGCCTTGAGATAAAATGGATCCTGTGAGCCTTTCATGACCATCCAGATCAAACGCCCTGAGATCGAAGCTCTTATTAAGCAACGCCTGAGCAGCGGTGCGTTCGAGAGCATCGAAGATGTGCTTTCAGACGCCCTAGAAATCCAGCGCGAGCAAGAGGCTTGGCTGCAGGAAAATAAAGATGAAATCAACGCCAAGGTTGAGCGTGGGCTAGCTCAGCTTGAACGCGGCGAGGGTGCCTCGGGCGATGAAGTCAGCAAACGCCTGACCGCGAAGAGAGCGGCATGGCTGCGGGACCACCCAGAGTCGTGAAGCCTTACATCGTCGCGCCCGAAGCGGAAAACGATCTCTGGCAGATTTGGCGGTATCTCTTCGACGAGGCTGGACTCGAGGTTGCCGACCGCATCCAAGAAGAGCTTTTTGCCGCCTTTCAACAGTTGGTCGAGTTCCAGGGCAGCGGTCATCGACGTCCCGATCTAACAGCACGCGGCGTGCTCTTCTGCCGCGTTTATCAATACATGATCGTTTATCGGCGTGCCGCTAGAATAGAGATTGTCGCCGTACTCCACGGCAAACGCGATATGAAACGCATCCTCAGGAAACGATCATCAGTATAGGTCGGCTCGGCTACTCCAGCGGGTTCTTCCACCGCAATCCTGGGAATCGCGCAAAATCGCGATCCGCCGTGTGCAGCACTCCGCCAAACTCGATCGTAAGAGCTGCGATCTCGGCATCGCTGACGAGCGGCCCGGA
>JASICF010000581.1 GCA_030044775.1 Candidatus Sulfotelmatobacter sp.
CGGCATCGCTGACGAGCGGCCCGGAGGCTTGGCCCTCCATCATTGTCCGCCGCAATACGCGCCAGTGGTCGTCGCCTGGCAACAGCAGGCGCACATTCGGCTGATTGAGCCATTCATCCACAGCTTCCGCAGCCTGCCCAAGGGTGAGTCGTAGTCCACGCAATTTGCGGTTGGTGAGGACCCGAATAAAGGCGGAAACGGTTTGCCACGGCAATCCTACCGTTTCTGTCCCGGAAATAGTTTTCTCGACCCAGGAAAGGCTCTTTTTGTGATGGGGCGAATCGGTGTCGTAGGAATAGATCAGCAAGTTGGCATCGAGAACAATCACCGATGCTCCGGCCCTTCGAGCCAGTCCAGCAACTCTTCGACCTTGGTGAACGGCGGCAATCCTAGATTGATCGGCTTCACCTTGAACGGCTTCCGCGCCGGCGGCTTCGCTGTAAGTCCCAGGCGCAAGGCGCGATTCACGACTTCCTTGAAAGGCTCTCCTGATTTGCGAGCTTCCCTTTTCAGCAAGCTGGCTACATCGTCGTCAATGGTAAGTGTGGTTCGCACATCATGATGCTACATGATGAGGCATCATGATGTCAATGCCGAAATCCCTGGAGCAACGTGCCAGACGAGCGTGTTTATAGGAGATAATGGAGCTGCCCATGGTGACTCTCTCCGAGATTCGCGACGCCCGGTCGCGCCTTCACGGCATCGCAACTCGCACGCCTTTGATCGAATTCAAGCTCTGCGACGAAGACCCGCGGCGGCTATTTCTGAAACCGGAGAATCAGCAGCCGATCGGGGCTTTCAAATTGCGCGGAGCTTACAACAAGATCGCGTCGCTATCGGCCGATGAGCGAAAGCGCGGCGTCATTACGTATTCGAGCGGCAATCATGCTCAAGGCGTGGCGTACGCGGCACGGGCAGTCGGCGCAAAGGCGGTTATCGTCATGCCGAACAATGCACCCGCCATCAAGCGTGAAGCGACGGCGGCGCTGGGAGCGGAGATCGTTCTAGTGGGGCCGGGCAGCGCGGAGCGGCAAGCCAAGGCCGAAGAACTGGCGTCCGAGCGCGGGTACGTGATCGTGCCGCCGTACAACGATGAGCAAATCATTGCCGGACAGGGCACGATTGGCCTGGAGATTCTCGAAGATCTACCGGATGTAGAGATGGTTCTCACTCCGGTTGGCGGCGGAGGGATGATCAGCGGCATAGCCACGGCGATCAAGTTGAGCAAGCCCTCGGTAAAAGTGATCGGAGTGGAACCTGAATTGGCGGGAGATGCGCAGGCGAGCTTGCGCTCCGGGAAGATTGTTCAATTTCCGGCCGAGGAAGTCTCGCGAACCGTTGCCGATGGATTACGGACGCAAAGCATCGGACCGATCAATTTCGAGCACATGCGGCGGTATGTGGACGATATCATTACAGTGTCCGAGGAGGAAATCCGTCGGGCGATGAAGTATCTTGCTTCGAAGCCGGAGACGCTGGCGGAGCCGAGCGGCGCGGTTGCGGTTGCGGGATTTATTTTTCATGCCAGCCAATTGCCCCACACGAAAATAAATGTCGCGGTGATCAGCGGAGGAAACATCGATCCGCAAATGCGGGAAGAGATTGGTTGCGAGTAAAGGACAATAACTTCGTTATGTTTTGCGCGATCGAGCGAATGCCCATCGGCGGACCGCAACCAGACACCAGATGGCCTCGACGATTCCAAAGGGCCAAGCTCCCTGCAGAAATCCGTAACTCGAACCAAGGGCACAGGCTCCGGCAAAAGCCAGAATGAACCAGCGGCTGCGGGTCTCAAGTGCGTAGCAGACCAACATCGCGGTAACGGCAAACAGACCGAAAATATTCAAGCGTGTCATTTGTGCGCGGCAGGCAGTCCAGTCGCTTTAAAATAGATCATATTAAAACAAGCCGGCGGGCGTCTCAGAATTGAAGCGCATGTTATGGAGCCAGGCAAAGCAGGTTAGACGCCAACTCCGGCACAATTTTATGAAGACGAAATTAAGTGGTTCTTTCTTTCTCCGCTTGCTGGCAATTCTGCTGTTACTCGCACCGGCGGCATTTGCGGATGCTTTGCGCGGGACGCTGATCAGTCCGGAATCGATCCGAGTGGCGCCGAGCTCCGATTCGGCGAAGCTCATGGATGTCGGCCGCGGGCGCGAGTTGGTGATTATTGAGAGCAGCCACGACTGGGTACACGTGCAAGCTATCTTTACGTCGCTGCAAAGCCAGGACGATGCTTTTGTGGATGACGAGGAAGAGGAAGCGAAAACCATTACGGGCTGGGTGCCGGCGGCGGGCGTGGTGATGACGACGACGCAGGATGGCGACCGGATTATTTTCGGCGAAGCTTCGGATTCGGAGGATCAGGCGAGCCGGCGGCGTGGACGGCGGGATGCGGCGCAGGACGCGATGCGGCTTTACTACCGGATTTACGACTTGATGCCGACTTCTCCGCTGGCGGCAGAGGCGCTTTACCGGGCGGCGGATATCCGGTGGCAACTGGAACGTTCTGATGTGATGACCCGCCCTTCGGCACGGGAGCGCGAAGCCTACATGCGCGGGCAAATGAATGAAGCGTGGATGAAGCTGGAGATGAAGAAATATCCGGGGACAAAATGGGCGGATATGGCCGACTTCAGGCTGATTGAGAACAAACTCTGCGGCGACTGGCAGGGATTGGCGAAATGCCCGGATAAAGAAGCGGAGCTTTATGAGAATTATGTGAAAGAGCACCCGCAGTCTCCCGCCGCGGCAGAAGCGCTGTATGACGCAGCGTGGCGGCGAGCGGCGCTGATTGAGATTTACAAGACGGAACCAAACCAAAAGAAATCTGCGCAATCGAGGGATCAGGCGTTGAACCTGGCCCAGAAGCTGGTCAGCCAATATCCGCAGGGAGATTGGGCCTTGCGCGCGCAGCGGCTGATCTTCTACATTCAGCAAGGCATTCCAACCTACGGAAACACGGAATAAAACTTGCCAATTTATCAAGCGATTGTTCTTGCCATCGTTCAAGGACTAGGGGAGTTCATTCCAGTCTCGAGCTCGGGGCACCTGATTATTGTTCGGCGGCTGCTGGGATGGAACGAGTTGTCTCCGGCGCACGAGCTTACGTTTGACGTTGCCTTGCACTTTGGGACCTTGCTGGCCGTTCTGGTTTATTTCCGCAGAACCTGGTTTCAGATGATTCGGGCGGCTTTCGGGGGAAAGGTGGTGCGCTTTTCCGAAGCCGGCGGCTCGGATGCAAATCTTTCGCCCGAGGAGCAGCGAGAGGAGCGTTTGCTGTTGTGGTTTCTGGCGATCGCGACCATTCCGGGAGCGATTGCGGGAAAGCTGTTGGAAAGTACGGCGGAAGATTATTTTCGGGAGCATCTTTTCCTGATCGCGGGCGCGTTGATCGTGGTTGCCCTGCTGATGTGGTGGGGCGAGAAGGTCAGCACAATGGCTAAGCCACTGACTCGCGTGTCATTTGCCGATTCGCTGATCGTGGGGGTGGCACAGGCGTTCGCGCTGATTCCGGGAGTTTCACGGTCGGGCTCGACGATTACCGCGGGCCTCTTCTGCAACATGACGCGCGAAGCGGCGGTGCGGTTCAGCTTTCTGCTTTCCACTCCGATTATCGGAGGCGCGTGTTTGCTGAAGATGCACGAACTGCACAAAGAAGGGCTGCCGGCGGGAATGCGCGCTCCGTTCATTGTGGGCATTATTGTTTCGGCGCTGGTGGGCTATGCCGCGATTGCCTGGCTGATTCGGTATCTGCAGACGAATACGTTGCGCGTGTTCATCGTGTACCGGATCTTGGTAGGAGTGATTGTGATCGCGCTGGCGTTCGCCTGGCACTTGCAGTGAACCAAATCCGAATCGCAGGTTGCCCCAACCTTTCGCGTGCCTTTGGGCGAAGGGTGGGATGCAGTGCGTCCACACGTGATTTCACTTTTGCGGGTCGGCGCTGGACATTCGATTCTTCACGCGCATTTCTGATTGTAGTTGGTAGGATCGTACCCACCCTGTCGCAAAAAGCGCGACAAGGGTGGGGCAACCCCGTTTTGGGAGAGGATGGGCCAGCCCCCGTCGCGCGTCGGAATGACAAAAAGTAGGGTAAGCGGCTCCGGGCGTTGTTTGCATCGGCCCACTGCCCGGCATCCAACTGTATACTTCTGCAACATTCCGCCATTGCCCACTGCCCTGCTTCCTGTAATAATAATTTTGCTCTGGCCGATTTGCGCCACGGATAGGTGTGCCGTGCAAGAACGGCCCTCATGCGTCTGCTAGAAAATGCTTTTTCGCCAACGGCGAACCGGCGGCTCAACGAGCTGGTCGGGTTCTTGTTGTGCGTCTCCGCGCTCCTCCTTTTTCTCGCCTTGGCTTCGTATTCCCCGCTCGATCCGTCTCTGAACAGCGCTTCGGTTCTTACCGGAACCCATGTCGCGCGCAACTGGATCGGGCTGGTGGGAGCGATTGTTTCTGACCTGCTTCTCCAAGGTTTTGGCGTCGGGGCATTTCTGCTGCCGGTTTTTCTTGGCGTGATGGGAATGCGCTGGTTCGCTTCGCGGAAAGTGCAATCGCCGGTGGCGAAGACGCTGGGGGGAGTCTGGCTGCTGGTTTTTGTTCCCGCTCTGCTGGCGCTATTACCCGGGCACTTGCGCTGGCTAAGCGTGATTCCCATCGAAGGCCTCATCGGACGAATTGTCGGCGATGTGCTGATTCACTATTTGAATCTGACGGGAGCGTACCTGGTTTGCGCCAGCGTGCTGGCTGTCGCGCTCTATTTGACGACTGCATTTTCGTTTTCGACCGTACAACTCTGGATGCCAACTCGCTTCGCTTTTGTGACGGCGCTCTGGAACCGCTACGAGGATTGGCGCCAAGAACGGCT
>JASICF010000078.1 GCA_030044775.1 Candidatus Sulfotelmatobacter sp.
CGGTAAAGGTTACGACGAGCGCGGAGTCATCGGACTCGGTGAACCTCCCGTGATCTCGCCCGGAGCGGCGATTTCCAACGCGGTCGCCAACGCCATTGGAGTAAGAGTGCCGTTTCTTCCGCTTACGCCCGACCGGGTGCTGGCAGCGCTTCAGCCAAAGGCAGGTGCGTGATGCGAGCTTTTGAATATGTCAGCCCGAACAGCAAAGCGCAAGCCATGAGCTTGCTGGCAACGGCCTGGGGCAAAACAGAAATCATCGCCGGCGGAACCGACCTGCTGGCGTTGATGAAAGATGATGTCGTGTCTCCCCGGCGCCTGATCAATCTGAAAGAAGTAAAGGATCTCCATGGCATCTCTTCCGGCAGCAACGGAATGCGAATCGGCGCTCTGACTACGCTCGACGAGATTGCGAGTAATGCCGAGATTAAGGAGAACTTTCCAGCATTCGCCGACGCCCTGATGGAAGTCGCCAGCCCGCAGATTCGCAATCAGGCCACGCTCGGGGGCAATTTATGCCAGCGCCCGCGCTGCTGGTATTTCCGCAACGGATTCGGTCTGTTGCCCAAAGATGAGACTGGCAAGGATCTGGTCGAACCGGGCGAGAATCGTTATCACGCAATTCTCGGAAATAGTGGCCGGGCAAAATTCGTGAGCCCTTCCACCATCGCTCCCATTCTCATTGCGTACGGAGCGAGGGTGCGGGTTGAAAGTCCTAAGGGCAAACGAGACTTGCCGCTTGAGAAATTCTTCCTCACTCCGAAAAGTGAAGCCGAACGCGAACACGATTTGCGGCCGAACGAAATCGTCACCGAATTGGTCCTTCCGCTGGCAACGAATGTCCGGGCCGCGCATTACGAAATTCGCCAGAAAGAAGCGTTCGACTGGCCACTAGCCGTGGCCGCAGTTGCGCTCACGACCAACGGATCGAGCGTAACGTCCGCCCGAGTAGTGCTCGGGCATGTCGCGCCAGTTCCCTGGCGATCTCCGGCAGCCGAACAGGCGCTCACCGGACAACAAGCAAATCGAAGCACTGCAGAAAACGCCGCACAAGCCGCCGTCGCTGCCGCCACGCCCCTCAGCGGGAATGCTTACAAGGTTCAGCTTGCCCGCGTCGCGGTAAAGCGAGCCATTATGAAAGCTGCCGGAGGTGTCGCATGATCCGCGAATCGGACCGCTTCAACATTCACCATCCGAATCTTTGCCCAGCGCTGCGCTGGAAAGGCCAATTCATACTGGCGGAGCCGGATCCTACCGTACCGGAATGCAACGACGGTCTGTTCTGGTGTCTTCACAGCCAGACATGTATCGGACCCGATGGCGAGTTGGCCGAACCCGGGAACTGCAGCTCGAAGAGTCGCCCTTGCCACGGCACAGGCAAATGCGGGTAGACAGCAGCACAGGCAGCGTTCAAGGAATACCCTCTTTCCTTCCGCGTCGAAGGCGTTATCATGTTTGCAGGGGTTCTGATATGCGCAATCCATTTACTTCTGCTCTCGTCCTGCTGATCGTTTTTCTTTCTTTGCCTCTGGCTGCCCAGCAGATAGAAGGCGATTACCTGGAAACACGCAGCGCCGATGTGTACACAGGCCAATGTTTCGCCAACGGAGAAGTAAATCTCGTCGGCAACGAGGCCATCTTGGCCTGGCACATTCGTTCCGGAAGTTGGAACGGGGTTGCCCTGCAGGGCCTGAGCGTCACCGCGGTCGTGCGCGCGAAAGGCACGCTGGGAGATCCATACGAAAATCCTTATCCCGCCGAAGCGGTCCTGCTGGTGGATGACCAGGCGTCGCCGCAGCAAAACTCCGCTCTCGTAAGCTTCGCGCGGCAGATGGGTGGCGAGTTACTGAACCATGTCGAAAGCGTAATTCCGGTGCAAACCGAATTCGTTGTGAATGTGCAACGGCATGGTGTGGCCATGCTCCGTGCCGGGAAGTTCGCGACCGTCCAGACCCGCTCGATCGATGAACACGATCACCTTTGCGGAAATGAAGTCACTTACTATCCTCCGCTGACGAGCGTGTCGCATTCGGTGCCGGCCGTCGCGCTGACGGACGCATACAATGGGCCGGGCCTGGGTGAAACATGGGACCTTCATGGCAAACGCAGCGCGTTCGTGGGCATGTTCGCGCGCTAGATCAGAACGCGGTCCCAGATCGCTGGACGGAGGCTTCCACCTTACTTGTTCGCGCCGATGTGGCAGGCCTCACCGATTTCCCGCATAGATAAATTCACAGGCAGTCGATGCCCGGTGCTGGAATAGAATAGCGGTTCGCCCAACGTTACCCTATGACTAGCGCAACGGAACGCTGGAAACAGTGGGAAGGTCAGCTCGTCGATGGGAAGTTTCGGCTTCGGCGCTGGCTCGCGAGTTCCGGTCGAAGCGCCGTATTTCTTAGCGAAGCTCCCGGAACGAATGCTACGCAAACCGTTATAAAGCTCATCCCCGACGATCAGGAAGCAAACTCTCAAATCTCGCTTTGGGCGGATGCAGCCAAGCTTTCGCACCCTCACCTTATTCGGCTGTTTGCGCACGGGCGTTGCGCAATCGATGGCGCACCGCTCCGGTATGTTGTGATGGAGTATGCAGAAGAGAATCTCGGCGAGATTATTCCGGTGCGCGCGCTCTCCTTAGATGAGGCTCTTCAAATGCTTCGACCAACCGCCGAAGCACTGGCGTTTCTGCATCATTCCGGCTTCGTACACAGCCGCCTCAAGCCCGCCAACGTTCTTGCCGTCGGCGATAAATTAAAGCTTTCTTCCGATGGGCTGCGCCGGCCGGCACAAGTTCCGCGTGCAGCGCTCTCGACGCCTTACGACGCTCCGGAAATCGGGACCGCAGGATACTCACCAGCTTCGGATATCTGGTCGCTCGGGACCACCTTGATCTCCGTTCTGACGCAGACCGAACCGAAGAACGGTCAGACCACCAACGATCTCAATGCCGCGCTGCAACGAGTTCCCGAGCGGCTGCGACGGATTGTGCAGGACTGTCTTCAAAATAACCCCGCGGAGCGTCCAACGGCCGAGGCCATTGTGCAGGAACTTTCGGGGCAGCCGGTTCATCGGCCGGCCGCGAATGAACATGTTTCGGCACCTACACCGGAACGTCACCTCGCACGCCAGGTCATTATCCCGATCGTCGTGGTAGCAGCGCTTCTGATTGGAGTGCTCATCGCAGTCAGATCCGTCAATCACCGATCGGCTGCTCCGGTATCCCAAACTCAGCCTCAGAGCGCTCCTCCGGACAAGAGCGCAACCTCTGCGCCAGCCCCTCCGACGGCTCGTTCCGGAGTCGTATCCGGCAACGTGCTGAACCGCGTAATGCCCGATGTTTCAGCGGGCGCCGAGCATACGATTACGGGTCACATCAAGATAAACGTCGAAGTCAACGTCGACGCTGCAGGAAAAGTTTCCGGTACAAGATTGAGAACTTCCGGGCCTAGTAGATATTTTTCCAGTCGAGCCCTGGCCGCGGCCCGCCAGTGGAAATTCGCTCCTGCACAGGTCAACGGGAATCCCGTCCCCAGCGAATGGCTTTTGCGTTTTCAGTTTTCGCGTCCCGGCGTGCAGGCGTCTTCCATCGAATTGAAGCCTTAATCGCGGTTGTGCTTTTTGTCTTGCTGTAGTTTCCAGACGATCTGGCGCAACATGCCCAGCAAAAATTCCGCGTCTCCGCTGTGCAGGCGCAGCCGGTATACCATGCGACGGACCGCAGACTGAAAGGTATCGGACGAATTCAGCTTGGGATACTCGCTCGCCTGCAACGCCTCGAGCAGGGTCTCGTGGATCCGTTCAACCTCCGCGGCGGAAGCAGCGCTTCGTGCCTCGGATTTTGCGGCCACGCCGCGATCGCGACTGAGCTCGTAAAGACAGATTCCGACCGCCTGGCCGAGATTCATCGAGAGATGCTCGGCGCGGGTGGGAATGTGCACGAGCCAATGGCAATGGCTCATGTCTGTATTCGACAAACCGAACTTCTCCGATCCAAATAACAGGGCACACGACCCCGAGGTCAAATGGTCGCGAATTTCCGGCGCAGCCTCCGGCAGGCTCCGGACCGGATGCTGCAGATCGCGATGGCCAATTGCCGTCGTCCCCACGACTAGCGAGCAGTCGGCAACCGCTTCAGCCAATGTCTCAAACTTCTCGGCATTCGCAAGGATATCTCCGGCCTTAACCGCCGAGCGCGCGTCCTGAAATGCGACTTCATAAGGATTAACCACCCTTAGCCGTCGAAAGCCGAAGTTGCTCATTGCCCGCGCGGCGGCGCCGATGTTCAGGGGGTTGCGCACGTCGACCAATACCACTCGCAGCTCGTCGAGTTGTATAACAGCAGGCAAGCCACCATTTTAAGGCAGCAGTCGTCTGGAGCCTGCCGGCCCTGGGCAAGCCGGGTAGAGAAACGACTGCGCGGGGGCGAATGCAACTGGTTTGCCTGGAGCCTTATTACCTGCCCGGGCAGATGTAAAAAATTTGTCAAACCTGGTGTGAAAACGCTGCAAATGGCCGGAAACGTTGATAAGCTTCGAAGATTGCAATGGCCGGCGCCGGCTACATCGGGTGTAGGCGAGGAAACGGCGCAGTGGCAGAATCAGCGGGAGCAGTCTTATGGGTCAAACGCCAAGTCTGGTTAGCACCGTGAGATTATCCGATACGATTACACCAACTTTACCGTCTGGAAAGATTCTGGTTGTGGAGGACGACCCCGCAGTTCAGAAGGCGCTAAGGCGGTTGTTCGAGGCGGAAGGCTTTATGGTTGAAGTTCAGGCCAATGGCCAGGCAGCGCTTGAAAGTTTTCGCGCCGCTCCGCCGGCGGTGGTCATTCTCGACCTTCGATTGCCGAAGCTTTCTGGCGGCGACGTGTGCAGGGAGATTAAAGCACAGGCTCCTGCTACGCCGATCGTTGTTCTCAGCGCCACCAGCGATGTATCCGACAAAGTGTTGTTGCTTGAGCTGGGTGCGGACGATTACGTAACCAAGCCGTTTAGCCCCAGGGAGCTGCTCGCGCGTGTGCGCGCGGCATTGCGGCACGCCTCGAGAACGGCAAACGTAAGTCGGCTGACTTTCGATGGCATTATCGTCGACCTTCGGAAGATGGAGGTGCAGCGGGAGGGAAACGTTGTCGTGCTCACCGCTCAGGAATTCAAGACCCTGCAGTTTCTGGTGCAGAATGCCGATCGGGTGATTAGTCGCGATGAATTGCTAAACGAAGTTTGGGGCTATCAGAATTATCCCTCGACACGAACCGTGGACAACCACATTCTGAAGCTTCGCCAGAAATTGGAGCGCGATCCGGCCAGCCCAGTCCACTTCCGTACCGTGCATGGAATGGGATATAAGTTTGTGCCCTGAGGTCCCGTGCGTTCCTCATCTGAACCCGTCTCAAAACCTGTTGTCCCAAATTTGGGAAGCGTGCTGTTGCCCAGAACACGCTTGCGAACACGGTTTTTGCTGTCGATGGTGTTGATCACCTTTGGCCTCACAGCTTTAAGCCTGCTCGTGGTGCGGCACAGCGTGCAGAATCACGTCCGTGAAGAGATCGCGCAGGACCTGTGGAATTCAGTTACGACTTTTCAGAATTTTCAGCGGGACCGGGAAACCACGCTGACGCATGCGGCAGAATTAGTCGCTGACCTCCCGATTACCCGCTCAATCATGACCGCAACCGATCCGGCCACGATCCAGGACGCTTCCCGCAGCGTGTGGCCCTTGACCGGCAGCGATCTTTTAGTGCTGGCCGACCGCGATGGCCGCGTTGTCGCGCTGCATGCAAACTCGCCGGGATTTACCCGCGAAGCCGCCCAGCAATACTTCGAGCGCTCCGTGCAGGAAGAGGATTTCAGCCACTGGTGGTTTGGCTCTCACCATCTCTATCAAGCTTTTGTCCAGCCGATCTATTTTGGTTCCCGGACGGAAGGGTCGCTGCTCGGGTTTTTGGTCATCGGCTATGAAATCGACAATCGATTGGCGCGAGAAATCAGCAAGGTTGCAGCTAGCCAGGTCGCTTTCTCTTACGGGAATGAAATCGTCGCTACAACCTTGACCACATCCCAGGCGCAGGATCCAGCAGTTGGCGCTTTGGCTGCCGGATCGCAGCCCGCCACGCACAATGTTGAAGTCGGCACGGAAAACTTTGTGGCGACTTCGCTTGACCTTTCTGGCCAGCAGGATATTCCGGTTCACCTGATCGTACTCGGGTCATACGATCAGGCCACAAAGTTTCTGGGTAATCTGAATCGCTTGCTCCTTTTGCTCGGCCTGACCGCCGTTTTGATCGGCACCGGCCTGGTGTTTTTCATTTCGTACACGTTCACTCGTCCTCTGGCGACGCTGGTCGAGGGAGTGCGCGCTCTGGAGCGGGGAGATTTTGCTCATCCACTCGATCCTCGCGGAAGCGACGAGGTCGCTGAACTAACCTCTGCGTTCGACCGCATGCGGGCGAGCCTGCGCAAAACTCAGGAGGCACTGCTGGAGTCTGAGCAGCTGGCCACAATCGGGCGGATGGCGAGCTCGATTTCCCACGACCTGCGGCACTCGCTGGCTGCGGTGGTCGCGAATTCCGAGTTTCTTTGCGATGGCCGGCTCACTTCCAGCCAGCGGGAAGAGTTGTACCAGGAAGTCCGGACCGGGGTGAACCAGATGACCGATCTGATCGATTCCCTGCTCGAGTTCGCGCGCACCCGGGAATCTCTCAATCCGGCCTATGCCAATGTTACGGAAACCGTGCAGCGCGCCACGCAGGCGGTGCGCTTGCACCCGCGGCATCAGGGCACGCCGATCGACATTGTCGGCGATGGACCGAAAATGGCATGGTTCGACGCCCGAAAATTGGAGCGCGTCCTGTGCAACCTGCTGATGAATGCTTGTGAGGCCGCACCGGGCAGCCAGGGAAAGGTGCAGGTCGGCATCGAACGCGTCGATTCTTTCGTGAGCATTTGGGTCTGCGACAACGGCCCGGGGATCGCCGACGAAATTCGCGATAAGCTTTTTCATCCTTTCGTAAGTTTCGGCAAGGAAAACGGCACGGGGCTGGGCCTCACGGTCGTGCAGAAGATCGTGCAGGATCACGGTGGGCAGGTAGCGATGGAGCGGACTCCGGATGGCAGAACGATCTTTCGCATTACCATTCCGGGACAAGCTCCGGATGGGTCACCCGAGGTCGAAACCCGTGGGGTGTCTGATCATCCAGTGCGCGTAGATAGTCATCGAGCGAGTTGAAAATTTGAAACCCGGCATTGGGAGTAGATTTTCTCTCTTCTTCGATTCTTCAGAATCCGAATGCCGCGCAGGAGGACGTGTGACAAACCCTGAGATCCTTGTGGCGCGCAGAAATCTGACCGCGGCGGTCGCCGCTTTGGCGATGCTACTTGTCGGCCACGGTTTCGCCCAGGAGGCAGCGCTGAAACCACAAGATGCCTCGTTGCAGGAACTTGGTTCGCAGGTACAGGAATTACGGACGATCATTGAGCAGATGCGGAGCGAAAATGCTCAGTCTCGGGCGGAGACACGCGAACTTCGCGAAGAATTGCAAGAAACTCGAAAGTTACTCACCGCGCTTGCCGCCTCTTCGAACACCCGCATTTCCGCTCCGGAAGCTCAGCCGCCAAGTGGGGAAATTGCGAAATCCGAACCTCCCAGTTTGGCGCAGAGCGCGCCGGCAACTGCTCCGTCAAACGATCTTGCCGGACGGGTCCAGAAACTTGAGGAATCAACCCAGTTGCTCGGGTCAAAAATTAACGAGCAATACCAGACGAAGGTGGAGACGGCGGCGAAGTACCGTGCGCGGCTCTCCGGCATCGTATTAATGAACGCTTTCCACAATGTAGGCGCATCCGACAATCTTGACCTGCCGGATTTTGCCCAGCCTGTCTCGCCCGGCAGTTCGGGCTCCAGCTTCGGAGCCACCCTGCGGCAAAGTGAAATCGGACTGGAAATCTTTGGACCTTCGCTGGTGGGAGCGAGAACCTCGGCCAATGTCGTTTTCGATTTTGGGGGCGGATTTCCCTCCACGCCCAATGGGGTTAACTTCGGCATCGCGCGCATGCAAACTGCCAGCGTGCGTCTCGATTGGCAACACACGTCGGTGATCGCAGGCCAGGATTCTCTTTTTATCTCACCCCTCTCGCCTACCTCTTTTGCATCGCTCGCGATTCCTGCCTTTGCCTATGCCGGAAATCTATGGGGTTGGACGCCGCAACTGCGCGTGGAGCATCACTTCGATCTCACCGACAAACAAACGCTGACGTTGCAAGGCGGAATTCTGGACAATCTGGATTGGGAGGTTCCCTACGATCAGTTTTACCGGACGGCGCAGGCCGGCGAACAGTCGGGACAGCCCGCTTATGCAATCCGCACGGCGTGGTCGATACCGGTGTTCGATCATCCTCTGAGTTTCGGCGCGGCCGGATATTACGGACGGCAGAATTGGTCCTGGGACCGTAATGTCGATGCATGGGGCGGAATGGGGGACTGGAGGATTCCGATCACGCGCCGCCTCGGCCTATCGGGCGAATTCTACCGCGGGCGCGGAATCGGAGGGTTAGGCGCGGGCATCGGGCGGACAGTGCTATTTGGTGGAAATCCGTACTACCCATCGACGAGTATTCGCGGCCTCAACTCCGCTGGAGGATGGAGCCAACTGAAGTTTCAGCTTACCTCGAAGATTGAGCTTAACGGAGCATTCGCCGAAGATGACGCCTTTACCGGCGACATACGCGGCTTTGCCACGGACGCCAATAATTTCTACCCGATTCTCGGACGCAATCACGGCCAGCTGGGCAATATCATTTACCGGCCGCGCTCGGATGTGCTGCTTTCGGCTGAATACAGACGCCTGCATACGTTTCCCGTCTACACCTCGGCGAGCAGCACTAATCAGATCAATCTAGCGATGGGGATATTGTTTTGAGGGTACGCGCTCACTTCCGAATCGCCTGTTGCTTGCCACTGATACTGTGCGCGCTTTCTACGGCGCAAAACGTGGACCTGAAGGGAAAGGTACAACTGACACGAAACGGGCGCCGGATTGGCGACGCATCGAAGGCGGTGGTCTGGCTCGCGCCTTTGGGAACGACTCCGGCGCCGCCGGTTCCCCAGCAGAATCCGGAAGAAATCCCGCAGTTGGTGCAGAAAGACAAAAGTTTTCATCCGTCCCTGCTGGTGATTCCGGCAGGCGGAAAGGTCGAGTTTCCCAATCACGATCCTTTTTTTCACAATGTTTTTTCGCTGTTCGACGGGAAGCGCTTCGATCTTGGCCTGTATGAAAGCGGTACTACGCAATTCGTGCAGTTCGACAAGCCGGGCATATCGTACATCTTCTGCAACATTCACGCACAGATGAGCGCCGTGGTTATCGCCCTCACGACTCCGTACTATTCCATTTCCAACTGGCGCGGCGAGATCGACATTGCCAGCGTGGTACCCGGCCGATACCAGATGCACATATTCCATCCCTCGGTTTCGGCAGTGACCTTGCATGCGATTGAGCGGGAAATCACCGTGACCGCCAACGATAATTTTCTGGGCAATTTCGCGCTCGAAGAATCAAATCTCGAAGCCGCCCACAAGAACAAATATGGGCGCGACTACGATCCTCCCGATCCGGACAATCCGGCATATGCAAGGCCGTAGCATAAGTTTGCGGCTAAACAGAAGGGCGTGCCGACTGGCACGCCCTTCTCGCCTCTGACCTTCACTTGGTTTTACGTCTTCACTTCGTTTACGTCACCTACCTCCAGCAAATTTATCTGTGCCCGCCGCCACCGGAGTGACCACCACCGCTCGAGTGTCCAGCCGAAGAATGGCCCCCGCTATAGCTGGGCGCGCTAGATCCGTGGCTGCCGTAGCTGGGCGCGTTGTGAGCACCGTTGCTGTAGCCGCCGTAACCGCGATAGCCTCCGCTGCCATAAGACGACCGGGGTTGCGCAATCGGCTGCCGCATGTTGAGCTGCGGACGCGAATAGCCGCTGCTTCCACGCTCGTAACCAGAGCTTCCACGCGAGTAGTTTGAACCCGGCGAAGTGCGGTTCCAGTAGCTGTCACTGCGCTCAGAAGTCGCAGAATTGTTATTGCTCCCGTGGAACGATTCCCAGCCGGCGCGGTTGGCGGAAGAAGTCGAAGGCGTCGATCCGCGGTAGCTGTTCGCCGTAGCCGTGCCCCTCGACGATCCAAGGTTTTCTGCCCTGCTCGAAGCGGATGTGGTTGATCGGGTGCTCGTCCCGGCGCGGGATTCCATGCCCTCAGAGCCTCGCGCTCCTGCGGTTACTGAGGACACGTGGTTCTGCTGCATGGACTGCTGCATACGGGCAGTTTCCTGCTGGAACGACGCCGGCCGCGCTGCAGTCTGCGTGCCCGCGAAATGCTGCGCCGCGCCATTGTGAATCGTCGATGGAGCCGCGGCCTTCCCGCTAGCCGACAAACTCGAGCGGCTCGGAACGACGGGCACACCTCCGGTCATCATATGAGCGGAGTTGATCTGCTCGTGAGAAGCCGCGACCGCGCTGACATGGCCTGCGCCGAACTGGCCAGCATGCACGGTTGAAAACGCGCCGCCGATGTGAGCATCGTTGACATGGGCGAAGTTCGAGAATCGAACTCCGGCATGAAGAGGCGCGATTCCACCGAAGCGTCCGTATGCACCCCAGCCTGCCCAACCCCAACGGCCCCCATACCCACCCCACCACGGATGGAACCAGTCGCCTGGTCCGAGGGGCAACCAGCCAAAGCCGCCCCAGCCAAAACCTACGCCAAAACCAAAACCTCCGAATCCAAAGAAACCGACGTACGCCGGCGCCCAGAATGGACGGTAGAAGCCCGGGCCCCAAACCGGCCCCGGCCACCATCCCCACGCACCGCCATACCATAACCAGCGTCCGTAATGATACGGCGCCCAGCCCCATGGCTCGTAGCCGACCCAGGTCCAGCCGTAGTAGGGTTCCCAAAGCCAATTTCCATCGCGATACGGAACCCAGCCATCTGGTTCGTTTGGCACCCAGATCTGGCCGTAGTCTGGAACGTTTTCCCAATTCCCATACCCATCCAAATCTTCCGCGCCAGTGTAGTACGGACTGGTGTGCTGCCACGCGCGCGCGCTGTGAACCATACGATCGCGTTCGCTATTCCACATATCCCAATCGTCCCGGTCGGGAGCCGAAGCGATACGGTATTGCGCGTCGTCCGCCGACCCACGCACCGTAGCCATCTGGCCTTCTTTCACGTCGGCGATTCCCTTCGGGGTCGAAATCTGAATGTCACCCTTGCGCACGATTACGACAGTATCGCCATCAGGGAGGATCTCGACGCGCACAACGACATCCTTATGCGCGGGATGCACGGCAACATTTGGCGTATCGATCTCAGGTTCCGCTTCGCTCTCGTTGAAAACGGCGTAATCAGCGATACCTTGCGCGAGCTGAATCTGGATATTGCTGTTCGTGAAGTTGGCGATGTTCACCTGCGAATTTGAACTAAGGCGAAGGATGTTGGCGTAATCGAGCTGTACTTCTGCGCGCGCGTTTGGGCCGGTGGAAACTTTGTCGCCCATCAATACCGGCTGATTCAGCACCACAGCCGACCAGGTTCCGGAATCACCACGCTGGGTGGAGACATCGCCTTTCATGAAGCTGATGTGACCAACGCCCTGCTTGATTTCCGCTGGACCTTCGCCCGAGGGCCCGCCCGGCTGCGCTTCCGGCATATTCTGCGGCGGCTGACCAGCCTGGGGTTGCCCTGGCGGCGGAGGCGCTTGCCCAGGAGGAGGCGGAACTGGCTGCTGCGGAGGCGCTGGTTGGCCCATCTCCATTGGAGCGCTCGGCTGATCGGAGGGCGCCGGCGTTTCTTCGGTGGTTTGCGCCTGCATCGTCAGCAAGCTCGCAACGAGCACGAGTGCAAATATCGCGAGCACTGCAAGGAATTGCTTTTTCATACTGCCTTCCTGCTTTCTAAAATGACAGCCTAGCGCTGAAACCCGAAATTCATGAGACTGATTCTCCTTACGTCAAGGCAAGTTCCGTGCCAAAAGGGGAAAATTCGGAAACAATGTAAGTCTTGTGTTTTCAGCAAGAAATATCGAACTGAACGCAAGGGGGTGAGATTCGGAACTGAGAGTGGTGGCCGGGATAAGCCGAGGTGGTGGTTTTCAGCCAGAGGGTCAGCTTTCCTTGTCCTCATCCGCGATCCCAATCTTCGACAGCCGGTAGCGCAATGCGTTGCGCGAAAGTCCCAGCAGCCGCGCAGCCTGACTCTTGTTCCCGTTTGCGCGGCGCAGCGCCTCCTGAATCATCTCGTCCTCCCATCGCTCTAAAGTCATCCCTTCCGGAAGAAATCCACCAGCGCCGTTTGATGCTTTTGCCGGACGCTGATCGAGATGAATATCGGCAGCTTCGAGCACGGTGCCCTTCGCCAGAGCGCAGGCTCGCTCAATGATGTTCTGCAGCTCGCGCACGTTTCCCGGCCAGTGGTAATTCAGCAGAATCTGCATGGCCTCGGCCGAAATGCTTTCCACTGGTTTGCCGGAATCGCCGGCGAAGCGCGCAACAAAAAGATTCGCCAGTTCCGGAATATCTTCCTTGCGTTGCCGAAGGGGTGCGAGATCGATTGGAACGACATTGAGCCGGTAATAAAGATCTTCTCGAAAGGTTCTCTGCTCCAGCGCCTCGCGCAAATCGCGGTTGGTGGCCGCGATCAGCCGCACATCGACCTTGATCGTTTTCGTGCCGCCAAGTCGCTCGAACTCGCGCTCCTGCAGCACGCGCAATAGCTTGACCTGCGTAGCCGGGGGAACGTCTCCGATCTCATCCAAAAAGAGTGTGCCTTTATCTGCGAGTTCAAACTTTCCGGGTTTACTTACGTTCGCGCCGGTGAACGCTCCCTTTTCATAGCCGAACAATTCGCTTTCCAGAAGGTTCTCCGGAATGGCGGTGCTGTTGATCTTGATAAATGGTCCCGACGCGCGGCGTGATTTTTCGTGGATTGCGCGCGCGATTAGATCTTTGCCGACGCCGCTCTCGCCGCCGAGCAGTACCGTCGAATTTGTCGTCGCGACGCGATCAACCGTCGCGAGCACTTCCTGCATCTTCGCGCTGCGAGCCACAATATTCGGGTGGCTATATCGCTTTCCCAAAGCCTCGCGCAGCGTACGGTTCTCTTCGCGCAGCTTGCGGACGTCCAGTTCTTTCCGCACAACCATGCGCATTTCGGTGAGCGAAAACGGTTTCAGCACATAATCGCCGGCCCCGGCCTTCATGGCTTCCACGGCGGTCTCGACAGTTCCGAATGCAGTCATGACAACCACTGGCAAGCTGGCATTCTGCCGCTTCACAGTTTGCAAAAATTCCAGGCCACTCATTCCCGGCAGCTTGAGGTCGGTCAGGATAAGATCGACGGAATTTTCGCGCAGAAATTTCATCCCCGATTCGGCATCTCCGGCGGAAAGCGTAGTGAAGCCGTCCTCGCCCAGATTCAGCTCGAGCAGTCGCCGCATTTTGGCTTCATCTTCGACGATGAGAATGGTTGGCATGTTCGTGTTGCAGCCGTTATTTTAATTACAACACCGCCGGTTAATTTAAGATGCGGCGTCGGTCCCTGCCTCCGTGGGACTGGGGAAGAACAATACAAAGCTGGCGCCGTGGTGCTCGTTTTGTCTTCCACTTTCAACTCGAATGGTTCCGTGATGACCATCAATGATTCTGGAAACGATCGAGAGCCCCAGCCCAACTCCGCTCTTCTTCGTGGTCACGAACGGATTGAAAATCTGTTCGCGCAGTTCTTCAGGAACTCCCGGGCCGGTATCTTCGATCCGTACCTCCACGCCGTCGTGCTCCTCTGACTTTGCAGTAGCTGCACTCAACCGCAAAATCCCTTCGCTATTCGCCATCGCGTCATAAGCATTCTGGATAAGATTGACGAATGCCTGTTCGCAGAGGGCTTCATCCAGAGGAACCCGAGGCAGATTCGGCTCGAAATGTTTTTCCACGCGGACGCGCGAATGTTCCTCTTTTCGCGCCAGCGACACGAATTGCAAGGCGTGTTCCACGACCGGGGTGATTTCCTGCGGAACCAGATCCACGTGCAGCGGCCGGGCAAAATCGAGAAAGCGTGAGACCAACGCACTCAATCGGTTCGTCTCCGAGGAAATGTAGTCCGCTAATTCGGTCGCCAGGGGATTGGAATCGGCCAGTTTCTGATGCAGTATTTCCGCCGATCCTTTGATTACACCGAGGGGATTGCGAATTTCATGTGCCAGGCCGGCCGACATTTGCCCCAGCGCCGCCAACCGCTCCGAACGGCGGGCTTCTTCCTGCGCCTGCTCGAGCCGGCGATTGGTCTCAGCCAGCGTTTCGGCCAGTTCCTGATAGCGCTTCATCTGGCGGCGATTCTCGACCACAAATCGATTGACCACCATCGCAGCCAGGAAAAAGAAAAGAATGCGGATCGCGAGGAGCCCGTACCCCTCGGGAGTAATCTCAAACTCCTGCAGCGCCGGATAAAGATATGAGCAGTATGCAGCCGATGCGACCACCGTCCACAGCAGGGTTCCCCACGGGCTGAAATATTCTGCGGCGGTAACGACTGGAACATAAAAGATCGGATAATAACTGCTATTGATGCCGGTCTCGCCCGTGTGATCGATCAGCAGCGTTGCGAGAGCGATTTTAAGGGCTACGCTGTACCAGGCTCCGCGCCGCGGAAATCGCGCTACCAACCACCCTTCACTGACCTGCACAAGGCCGATGGCCAGCAGCGTAAGCTGTTTGTGAGATTCCCTCACCGGGGGAAGCACGGCGAGGCCGACCAAGAGAATCAGCCAGAGAAAGTCCATCCAGTTCAATGCTGGACGTTTGTGCTCGGCGGCAACGGAAGCGCTCATGGTGTGATGGTGGAGGACAAGGGCGGAAAAGTAAAATGCGCCGAGACCTGAGGTGTCAGACGGCCCGGCGCTGGATTACCTCTACGATTCCTTTTCGGCTCACCCGCACCCTCGACCGCATGCGAACTTATCACACCGCACCCGGCCACTCCGCGTCAAACGCTATTTGGGAGGTGGAGGCGGACTGCTGCTGGTTTTGGCCGCAGCGCCTGAGGACGAAGATTTCTGGCTCGATGCAGACGAGGACCAGGATTGCTGCTGATGCCAGGAGCTGAATTTTTCTTGCTGCTGGTCATTTTGGGTCCGAACTGGAGCCGCAGGCTTAGGAGCCGGATTTGATCTTTGCTGCTGCTGTTGTTGCGACGATGATTGTTTTGGCTGCGGCGCATGCATTTCGTCGAGAGGCGCAGCGTGCGTTCGAGGTTGTGGCTGTGGCTCGCGTGGAGGCTCGGGCGTGCCTTGTTCCTCCCAGACTCTCGGTTGCGTCTTCGCCTGACCGTTTTCCCCGGACGAAATAGTGAATGGGCGGAAGCCATCCTGCGTCTGAGTTTGGCGCCCTGCCTGACTCGCCATAGGCGCCGGTGTTCCCAGCGATTGCTGGCGCACGAGTCGAGTTTGGCCGGGATGCCCCTCGGCCTCGATCCCCCGTGAATCGAAAGAATTTGTCGTCGGCGCCGGAGTTCGCATCGCTACAACCTGACGGCTCGCCATGGCCGATGGAGGTTTGATGGCGGCGGGCTTGCCCTCGCCGATTACGCTGGCACGTGCGGGTTCGAAACCTGCGCCGTGCGAGACGGGCACAGCAGCCAACTCCTTTTCTGGAACAGATACTAAGTTCCGCGCCACCGGCCGCGCGTTAATAAATGTATCGCGCGAAACCACCGTCACACCGCCAGCCACAGCGCGGTTGGCATAAGCAAGATCCACCGGGGCGTGGTTGATTACAACTGTGTTGTAGACGTGGGTGATCTTCGTCATCTCGACGTGAGTGTTGGTGAGATTGACCGTGTTCATGTATGCGCGGCTTACACGATAGGACGGAACGAATACCTCTCCTGGTGCGAGAGGAAACCAGCCGACTCCCGCTCCGAAGGAAAAGTGCGATCCAGGACCACCGACCCAGCCGACAAGCGCCGGCGCATAGACGGGGCGCACCGCCGCCGATCCCGGAATCCAATACCATGTCGAGCCACTTAATGCCCATCGCCCGTAGTGGAACGGCGCGAAGCCCCACGGCTCGGCTGCAACCCAGGTCCAGCCCCACGAACCTACCCAGGTCCAATAACCGAAACGGTAAGGCGCCCACCCCGCAACCACGAATCGCGGCCGCCAGGCGGGACCATAACCCGCAATGTAGGTCCAATCGCCGTACGCATCGAGATCCTCATACCCCGTGGTCTCGGGTGAAACGTAGTTGGCCGCGTCGGATTCATCTTCCGCCTGATCGCGATCGAAAGCCCACGTGTCAAGACCATCGTTGGCGGCAACTTGGCCGACATCGTAAGTCAGCTGATCGCCTCCCGTAAACGTCACGTGCTGGTCGGCAACCACGGTATACGAAGAACCTCCGCCCGTGACTTCTCCCCGGCCTCGCCAAACCGTAACATCCGTTTGCACGCCTTGTGCGTCAACGTCGAGGCGATAGTCGCCC
Source organism: Candidatus Sulfotelmatobacter sp. (assembly GCA_030044775.1). Taxonomy (GTDB): domain Bacteria; phylum Acidobacteriota; class Terriglobia; order Terriglobales; family Acidobacteriaceae; genus Sulfotelmatobacter. The sequence continues at coordinate 16,518 of JASICF010000078.1, forward strand.
GGCTGCCCTACAACGAATGCGACATTGGGTGTATCGATTTCGTAGGAATCTTCTGCGTCTATGTGGCGGACGTTTACCATCAGCGAGCCTTGAACGAGCCGAATCTGGGTTGCATGATCGCTGACTTCAAGCAAAGTGATTCCGGTCATCGCGCCGAGGCGAAGCGCAGTTGATCCGATATGGACTTCGGCGCGCGAGTTCTGATCGGCCCAGAGATTGTCCCCACTCACGAGCGGCCGATTGAGCCCGGCCTCAATCCAATCGTTCGCCCCGCCGGTTTGAAGTGAAACGTCTCCCTCGACGTAATTCAGCCGCGCTACACGGCCGGGAGGATCTTGGTCATCGGCGGTTTGCGCGGTCG
>JASICF010000582.1 GCA_030044775.1 Candidatus Sulfotelmatobacter sp.
TCAGTTACCGTCTCGCGGACCTCAGGAATCACGTGCCCGCCGTTCGCATCGTCCCCCGCTGCCCGAGTCTCTTCTTCGAACTCCTCGTAGCCCTCGTCCACCGATCCCTCGTACTGCACCGCGTCGGCTTCGTCCTCGTCGATGGTCTCTTCCTCGATTGTTCCCGGAGAGGCGAATGCCGGGATGCCGGAGATGGATGGCGCTCCCGTTTCGTGTTCAACTTCGATAAGCCCGCGTTCGATTGACTTCTGCGGCTCACGCTCGTTCTCAAATTCGACTACTCCCTCCGGATCTGTCCCCCGAAGTTCCTGTCTCCAGTCGACCGGGGTCGATGTCTCAGCGGCACCGGTGGGTTCTGCGGTCTCTGCCGCATTGAAAAGCGTTTCCCCTGTCTGATCTTCCTCGCCGGCGGAATTGGCAAAAATAGGCTCGTCTTCCGGAAAGGCCGACGTAACCGGAGTAGTGGATTCTCCCGTACCCTCGCCTGAAAAAGACGCACCCGATTCCTGATCGGTGTGCGGCGGTTCCGGTTGGGACATCCCGCGGTATTTCGAAATGGATTCCCCAGGGAGCAGAATCGGCTGATAACCCGGCGGCGGTCCGTACTGTGACCTGCCCGATTCTGAAGTACGAAATGATGACGAGGGTGAAGGCCCCTCGCCCGCGGGCCTGACCGGACGTGAATCGAATCCTCGATCCCGTCCTTCGCTTCGCCCATCTCGACGCCCGCCACGACGGCGCCGTCGACCTCGCCAGCCGCGCTCTCGCTCCTGCGGCTCTCCTGCGGAGTGTCTCTCGGCCGGCGCTGCGGCTCCCGTCTGGACTTCGGCATCGCGAGCCTGATTGGATTCCCCGGCATCGCGACTGTCCGTCTCCGGCTCGGCGTCAGAAGAAGATTGACCTTCTGACCCGGACGATTCGGCCGCGCCATCAGACTGTGAGCGCAAATCCTGCACTGCGCGATTCGCGGGAATGACGTCGGTCACGTCCTCATCGTGATCCTCCAGTTCCATGAAGTCGGAAACGTAAAGGAAGGCATCGCGTTCGAGGCCAATGTCGACGAAGGCCGACTGCATTCCGGGCAGAACGCGGGTCACGCGGCCCTTGTAGATGGACCCTGCCAGGGTATATTCATTTTCGCGCTCGAGGTAGACTTCCGCGAGCAGATCATCTTCCACCAGGCCTACTTTGGTTTCGTGAGGCGTGGAAGAAACAAACAACTCTTTGTTCATGCATACTCCGGTCCTGCTCTTGTCAGCAGGTTTTACCGGATCGAGAAGACGAAAGTAGGAGGATCGAGCGACGCGACAAGGGCCCTGAACGAGGGACGGTTGAGGCTCGGGGCATTATTCCCAGGCCGAATCCGCTGCACAAGCTTGGATGTCTTTTGCACTTTTCGCTTTTTCGCCTGCCGGTTTGTGACCGCACTCTCTGACCGTTTCCGGTCGGGGGGCCGTTTCCCTGCCAGCGGCGTTGTGTCTTCAATCCTGCCCGGCCTTCCATTCTCGAATGACCGGCAAAAGTGCTCTCTTTACGCGAGAGCGATCGATATTTTTGGGGCCGTGCCCCAGGCACGGCAATTACCTCTTTTAACTGCTTCAGTCCGATTTCACTGTCCAGAAGCTCTGAACTCGGGACTGATCTTTCCGAACCGCCGGCCTTGACCGGCTAATTCACAAAACGGCGCATCCGGACGTTCATCACCATCCCCAGCGCCAGAAACATAAACAAAACGGAAGACCCGCCGTAACTCATTAGTGGCAAAGGTATTCCGGTAACCGGCATGAAGCCGACCACCATACCGACGTTGACCAGGATGTGAAAGCTGAGCACCGCCACCACACCCATCACTACGAACGTGCCTGCGCGGTCGGGCGCTGTTTGCGCGTTCTGAGTCAAACGCATCAGCACTATGAAGTATAACAGCAGAAGCCCCAAAGCGCCGACGAATCCGTGTTCTTCCGCAAAAGCCGCAAAGATGAAGTCGGTTTGCGGCACCGGCAGGAAAGCCCCGTGTGTTTGCGAGCCTTTCCCACCCCACAGCCCCCCGGAACCCACCGCAATCAGGGATTGTTCAACTTGGTACCCTGACCCCTGGGGATCGAGATCGGGATCGACAAAGCTGGTCAACCGCTGTTTCTGGTAAGACTTAAGCACATGAACCCGGGGCATAAAAAATACCGCCCCCACGCTGATTGCGGCAAACAGGGCGATGACAATTCCCTGCCTCCACTGCAGGCCGCCCAGGAAAATCCCCATTGCAGCGATTGGCAGATAAGTAAGTGCCGTGCCCAAATCGGGCTGCTTTAACACCATGAGCATCGGCACGACCACGATCGCTCCGGCTTTCAGCAGATCGGACCATGAGAGCTCCCGCTGTCGCATGTCGGCAAAGTATTTAGCGACAGCCAGGATCAGGATCAGCTTTACCCATTCCGACGGCTGGAAATGGTTTCCACCGGGCATTTTGATCCAGCGCTTCGCTCCCAGGGCTTTCGTTCCAAATACCAGTACTGCCATCAGCGAAACGATGGCAGCGATATAAAACCAATGGATTTTATCCAGCAAAGCCTGATAACTAACCATGCTAACCAGAAACATCAAGCCGATCCCCGCCGCGACCCAATAAATCTGCCTGATATTCGCTCCCGCGAACTTGGTGTGGATCGTGGCGCTTTGGATCTCCATCACCCCCAAAGCGCAGATCAGGAGCACGAAGATCAGCAGCAGCCAGTCGAAATCGCGAAATGAAACGTAGCGGGACATGTTGAGTCAATC
>JASICF010000583.1 GCA_030044775.1 Candidatus Sulfotelmatobacter sp.
GAATGGAGCCGGCGCAACACAAACGAAACTCCTTGCCCGGCACGCAAAGGCGCTACACCCTGAATTGCTCCTCCTGAGATTGGAGAAGCCGTAGAGCGGGCTGCTGACGTCACGAAGACTCCTTATGAGTTCTGGAGTGAGAAGAGAACTTTTTATTATCACGGGCGAAAGAAACCAAGTCAAGGAACGCTCAGGCAATGATGACCGCCTCGAATTTCCGCGAGCATTGTGCGTGCTCCTCGCCTGTGCAATACTGCCGCATGCAAAACCGGGTCGTGGTGTTGAGGCGGAGGATTGGCGCGATTTGCACTTGTTTGGGTTTGATTTTATTTAGCAGCGCCTGTTTCATTTACCTGCGCTACGTGTCAGATCCCGCGAACTTGCATGCGCAGGAAAGAGTTCAGCATGCTCGAGAGCTAGGTGCGCTGTGGACGGGCAGTTTTTACGGGGCGCTGTTTTTGTTTTTCCTGTCGCTAAGCGGCCTTGGATGGGGTCGCTGGGCTGGGCTGGTTGTCAATATCGGCGCAGTCCTCTGCGCTCTGATGACTTTGGGCGCAATGTGCGGGCCATTCGGATGTTAGGTGCATTCCCCTGGCAGGGACCTCCGCAAAGTCACCTCTGATCCGTTACGCATTCTTGCGAGTTCTCGCACCATCCGAGTAGCTTCTCAAATGCTTTCCCACGATGGCTATATCCCGCTTTTTCTTCAGCGCTCAACTCCGCGAATGTCTTTCCAATCTGCGGAAAGTAAAACAGCGGATCATACCCGAAGCCATTCACTCCCCGTGGCGCATCCAAAATAATCCCTTCAGCCGTGCCGCGAAAGGTGGCCAGCGTTTTGCCGTCGCGCGCGGCCGCGAGTACGCAGACAAATCTTCCTGTACGCTTTGACAACGGAATGTTCTTGAGTTCCCGCAGCAGGCGAGCGTTGTTCGCATCATCGTCAGTATTAGCATCGGCTTCGTGCGGTTCTTTGTTGTGCAGATCGGGGGCAGCGTAGCGTGCCGAATGCACGCCGGGTGCGCCAGCAAGCGCGTCGACTTCCAGGCCGGAATCGTCGGCAAGCACGATTTCGCCGGGTGCGTAGCGGCTGTAAGCCTCGGCTTTCTTCCGCGCGTTCGCTTCAAATGTGAGGCCATCTTCGACAACCGCGGGCAGGGAAGAGAAGCCCGGGATGCAAGCGGTCTCGATTCCGTACGCCTTTGCTGCGCCGGCGAAGTCGCGAAGCTTTCCGGGGTTGGAAGTCGCGATCAGAATTTTCTTAGTCATCGTTATAAAACGGTCGAGATTAGAGTGTCTTCTGTGCAGCGGCAAACCGCGACGGCCAGCACAGCAAAGCAATGACCAGCAAAACGGCGAACACAGAAATCCATTCGCCCAGTTTGCGATCCCATGTGCGGGTGAAACTAACCTCCACGCGATTACTGCCTGCCTGCACGGGGATCTGCATTTGTCCGGTAGTTTCAAGCGTTCCGGCCTGCACAAACTGTCCATTTACCTCGACTCGCCACGCGGGATAGTTAAACAGCTTCAGGACGAGATTGTCGTGAGCAGACATGTCGGCCGTGAAGAGCTTCTCAGAGGCGTTCCATTGCGAAACGTGAATAGCGGCGTGAGCCGGACCTTCGACTATCACGCGACGAGCGTCTTTATCGATGACGGAGGGATCGGCAGCAATGGGTGTGTACTCGTCGGTGCCTTCATACCCGATGTTTGATTCCATGTTGTCCTGCATCTCGCGCAAATCGGGAGCGTAATCCCAGTACGGCGCCTGATAATGCAGCCAGACAAAAGCGATCACCACAAGAAATGCGAGATATAGCGCCGCCCGCGAGATCCAATTTCGCAAGGCGATAGTCACGAAGAGAGTGAGAGGGACCGCGAGGCACAGCAGCCATCGCCAGGGAAACTGCATGAAGCGCAACTTGGGAAGCACGTTCCATAGCGGGGCGCTGAAGGGAAGCATAACGATTGTGCAGGCTCCCGTCCAAATTACGAGGGCGTACCAGAGTTGGCGAGCGCGATCGCGCCAAGCGAGCGCCGCGCAGGCAGTGGAAATGGTAACGACAATCTCAGAGACCGCAATCCAGGAAACCACGCGGTTGAAAGCATCGTGCTCGGCATCGGCCGTGTGAGCAAAAAGGAAGTTGTCGGCGATGCGATAACCGGGCGAGATCGCCTGGACGATATCGACCCACTTTTGTTCGTAGATCGCGGGCAGTAAATAAAACGCCGCCAGCGCGGCGCCCAACAAAACTGCGATGCTACCGGTCAGCAAAACGCGGGGCGAGCGGCGCTGCCACGCGATCACAAGCAACAAGAGCGCCGCCGAATAATGAACCATCACAGCGGCCGGAGCGTTGATGAGCCAGGCGCAAGCGAGGACGATCGCAAGAAAGGTGGTCTGTCGACGGACTTCGATTTCCGGACGCAGTAGCAGCAAAAGTAACCAGGGCAGCAGGGAAGCGGCCAGCAGTTCCGCAAATGCGCTACGCCAGTAGACGATCAAAAGATTATAAGGGTTGACCGCGTATAGCGTGGCGGCAAATATCGCATCGCGCCGATCAAACCATTCGCGCGTCAGAAAAAACATGGAGACGCCGGCAGCGGTTAAGGCAATAAAAATGTAGACGCTGGGAACGAGCGTCCAGGGAAAAATTACCGCGAGAGCGGAGCCGAGCGTCCAGGATGCCGGAGGATAGAAAACAAAGCGGGGTGCGCCGTAACCAAAATTCGCTAATTCCGCCCAACGGGGATAAAAGATCCCGAGCTTCCATTGCGAGAGCACTTCCAGCCAGGAGTAGAGATGGAATTCAATGTCGTGACCGGAGGGATTACCGAGAAAGAAGAAAGGAATTTCAACGGTGAACGCGGCGGCAGCGATGAATAAAAAAGAGGTCCAGGTAAATGTCTGCTTTCTTCCGTTCGTTTGAACGGAACTGTTTTCAGCCAAGCCGAATTTTGTTATCGACAGCAGACCGGTGCACCTTGCCGCGCTCGGAGATTCGTCTTAACTTGAACTGCGCCATCATGTTCTCACAAGCATTACCAAGCTGCACAAATGTTCTCGGTGGGGAGAGAATCGCCGCCCGCGATGGGGGCTTTTTGGGCGAACTCGGATTTAACCCAAATTTAATTTGACTGAAACGATTACGAAACAAGGGAGAATTAGCCTCGTCCGCATTGGGGTGGAACAGAACACCGGGACTTGAGGAACCCGCGCCAGAGACGGGGCGCGGGTTCTTCGATCCTCGGCGAGTTCTGTTTGCCTTGCCTCCCGCGCTTCCCGTCATCCTGCTTCACGTCCTCCTGCCATGCCAGAAAAAAATTGCCTGACCCAACCAAAAGAGCCTGCCGCCGCGCGAGGCAGGCTTGCGGCTTTAAGGGAATCTGAAAGACGTAATTCCCGGACGTTATGGGCACAATATTGACTTTACAGGCTAGTAGAGCGCTGAGTGGATGTGGCGAAGAGAAGTGGCCGGGCAGATTCCAACCTAGGCTTCGACGCTCTCGCCCGATCGCTGGCGACGCAGTTCCGAGAGAAAATCATTTTGGTGCAGTTGAGATCCACGGTGCAGCAGGTCAAGCAAGGGATCTTCCATTTCATCGCCGATCTCCGCGGGGCGTTCAAATTCTTTGAGATCTGCAGTCAGGGCGCGAGGGGAAATGCTCAGTTCCAGCATGGATTCGGGTGCGCTGCGCAGAAGGTTGATTAGACTTTCCACCTGCGCGCGCTGTTCGGCGGTGCGTGAAGGGAACTCGACCCCCATCCCGTAGCTGGGATGCGCAACGCGCACCATACCATCGGTGTGAACTGCCATATCTTCCGTGCGCAGACAGAGATCGACCATGGCGCGCTCGGGAAACGGCGATTCGGTTTCCACATAGCAGCCGCCCAGGCTTAAATCTGTCAGCTTGCAGTGAGGGACAGTGTCTTCCTGCTCTTCGCCAAGCGCCACCACCGCGGCCCGCAGCCATTCCTGGAGCTGAGACTTTACCGACTCGTCCAGATCGAGGAAATGGACTCCGGTCAGGCCGTTTGGAGTGGCCCACGCCACCTGCCCGTTCGTGTGAACTTCAAAGCTGGCGTCGGCCAGTTGAAAGCCAACATTCAGCTGTCCACCCTTCGCCTGGGGTTCGGCGGTGAGCAACTCCATTCCAGTTTCGCTCAGATCAATCAGAATGCCTTCGACCTTGCGCGAGTCGGGAAGCGTTACGTCTACGGCTGCTTGAACCGGGACGCGATGTGCGCGGCGGCGTTCGCGATTCAACAATGCGGCGACCGCGCGAAGGCCGGCCTGAGCGGTTTCTTCGGAAAGTGGCTTGTAAAGGATGAAATGGGTTCCGCTATTGAGAATGTCGCGTGCTCTGGCAGGCTCTAGGAGCAGGGCTACGGTAACGGGGGTACGTACCGAACTTAACCGGCCAGATTCCTGCAAAACGGCTTCGGCTGAAGAAGAGTCTTCGAAGTCAACAATGATCGCATCGAATCGCTGCTGCTGAAGACGATCGATGGCGGTCGGAAGGTCGCTGAAACGTTCGACAGCGATGCCAAAGGCTGCCAGCACCCGGCCGAGGATCTCGCAAGCGCCGTCGTCGGTGGAAACCAGTAGTGCCAGCAGGGTCATAAGTTTGTTCCGTGCCCGATCGAGAAAGGATTAGGGCCAGCGTGGCGCGGAAGGCCGAGACGATTTCGAGTTGCTCCCACCGGAAGCGGCTGAAGCGGCTTTCGCCGCGGCATCGGCGGCAGCAGACACTTCTTCACCGTCCGTTAAGACAGCATCATTATCATCATCATTCTCGGCGAGCAAGGGCGCCACTTCCCGGAGCTTTTCCGCCGCTTGCTGAAGCATCTCGATCTGCTTTCCCAGTTGGGCGTATTTCGTCTGCTTCTGCCGCAATACTTCATGAATATCCTTCATACGTCCCCCTCTGGAGAATGTAAGGAGGCGAGCAGTTAGGGGTCAACGGTAATCCCTATTGGGGCGTTACTGGGGTAATCCAGCGCCGGGCAAACAGAAAATTGAAAGCCCCGCCAACGGCGGGGCCTCGGCTGACGAGAAACGACTGAAGTCACGCTTTAAATTTCTTTCGGAAGATGCCGGCCAAACCAAGCATACCCGTCCCGAGCAAGCCGAGCGTTCCTGGCTCAGGAGTAACGGTGATCACTGTGTTGCCGCTTCCCAACCCGATCGAACCCGTAAATCCGTTCTTGCCCGTGTCAAAGGTAATTTGCGTGCTGGCGCCATTGACGGTCATGCCGTTGTACCAGGTTCCGGAGATTGCGCCCGTGAGCGTGTAAAGGATGGAAGAGCTCACGCCAATTGTGCCACTGGGGGTCCAGGTGGTATTGCCGGTGAAGGTTCCGCTGAAAATCACACCGTTCGGCAGGCCACCCTGCCCGTTGCCCATGATCACGAAACTCCCGCCGGGGCCGAAGGTGCCCCCATACAAGAGACTTCCGGAGACCAGCGCGCCCGTCGTGAAGCCAACCGTGCCGAGATTGCCTTGGGTTAGGCCCATCCCGTTGAAGCCCGTGACCTGGGTCAATTGCGATCCGCTCAAGGTCAGGTTAATGGTACTTCCGGCAAGCGTGGTGGTGGTGCTGTTCGCGGTAAGCGTGCCGCCGGTGTTGACGAAGTCTACTTCATCCGCAAAAGCTGCCAAAGGTAACGTCACAGCAAGGAGGGCCAGTAACACGATTCGCTTCATGTCAAACTCCTTTTGACCGCTGGAAGAAAAAGGCTACTATATGCACACTAGTGTAAGGCAGAAACCGCCATCGCAGCGGAATTAGTTTCCCACAGGCACCAGATCGGTTGCCCTGGAAAATCTGCTTCTCCAGGCCCCACGGCGGTTAAGGAAACGGCCAGGACGGCGATGGAGGTTGCCCGATCCAACCTCCTGTGTCGGGAAAAGCTCCGGCCGCCTTAGGCTCCCTCCGGAAAGCCATTCCTACGTGAGACGATGATTCCTAGCCGGCCGCCGTGGTCTCGGATTCCGTACCGATGATGTTTCTGAGGCGGCGCGAGAGATTTGTGGCCAGGGACCGGTAAAAGCGCGAGCCGA
>JASICF010000584.1 GCA_030044775.1 Candidatus Sulfotelmatobacter sp.
GCCGTGAAGCAAAAGGCGGAAGACGATGCCCAGGCGGCAGCGGCTGCGCGAGAAGCGAAAGCCCGCGCCGATGCAGATGCCGAGGCCAAGCGCCGGGCGGACGCGGAAGCGGCACGTGCCGCGGCTGAAAAGGCCACGGCTGATGCTCTGAAGATGAAGCAGGAGGCTGAGGCTGCAGCCGCTGAAGCAGCCCGGCAAAAGGCGGAAGCGGAAAAAGCTACGGCTGAAGCCATTGCGCAACAGCAAGCTCTTGCCGCCGAAACGCAGAAGGCAAAGGAAGCGGCAGCGCAATCCGACGCCCTTCGCGCCCAGGCTGAAAAAGACCGCGAGCGCGCGGAGAACGAAAAACAGGAACTGCGGGCGCGCCTGCTGCAACAGCTCAACAGCATTCTGGCCACGCGCGATTCTGCGCGCGGTTTAGTCGCAAACATGTCGGACGTTCTGTTCCGCAGCGGCAGCTACGAACTGCTGCCTGCGGCGCGCGAGCGTCTGGCCAAGGTTTCTGGCATCGTGCTGGCGTATCCCAGCCTGCACGTCGCGATTGAGGGCCACACCGATAGCGTCGGCTCGGACGAATACAACCAGCAGCTTTCCGAGCACCGCGCCCAGGCGGTGCGGGATTACTTTGTGCAGCAAGGGATTAACTCGAGCGCCGTGGAAGCTCGCGGCTTCGGCAAGACCGAGCCGATCGCCTCAAATGACACCACGGAAGGCCGCCAGCAGAACCGGCGAGTGGAGCTGATTCTTTCGGGAGACGCCATTGGCGTGGATGCCCAGGATGCCGCTCAGCAGACGGCAGCGGGAGGGCAGCAGAAGTAGGGCTTCTACGCACATTGGGGGCTTGCTTGCGTCTTGAGGTCGATGAGTGTGAGCCTGATTACAGAAAGTTACCTTTCCACCGTGGCGCCTTGTGGGAACAATGTGCCTATATCCGAGCGAACATTTCAAACGAAGGATGTGGCTTGATGTCATCCTGGAAATGGAGAATTATCCTTTCGGCTGGAATCGTTCTGCTTTCGGTCGGGATGTCGCCATGGTTTTTCAACGGCCTGCTCGCACATAGTTTCGATCTGTACTTCCTTGTCAGTTGCCTGAACGTCATTCCGGGATCAGTTCTGAGTGCAATATTTCCATATGAGATTGGACATCTGCATTGGACGCGGGGCTACTGGGCGCGTTTTATCTTTTGGCAATACCATCTGATGGTTTTCTTATTTTGGTGGTGGGTTGGATGGAAAATCGATTTGAAATTCAGTTCGAAGGGCTGCTCAAGACGCTGGACAATTGCTGAGGTCGTCGCAGGCCTCGGACTGTCGCTTGCACTCTTCCTGCGACATGATGCCCAGCGTCTTTATCCTTACCCCGACGCCGGGCGCTGGCTCGTAATGGCGTGGAGTTTGGCTCTCCTTGCTTATTCGCTTGTGCGACTTGCGCAAATCGTGGCCGACGAGCGCTCCGCCGGTGCTGTGAACTAGGTTCTTGCTTCTCAAGGGAGATGAAATATGTTGAATTTTCGAAGCATCTGGACGATCGCTCTATGCACAGCGTCGTTGTCTGCCGCTTGCGCACAGAGCCACTCGCTCGAGTGCAATGCTGCCTGCGTAGCGGATGTGAAGCGCGAAACGGCCTCCTATAGGCCATTCGCAGGCGCTACCGAGGAGCAATGGCAGACCGCCTTCGATACAGCAACCGGCGAGTTAGCGAAAGGGGACTGGGCGCAACCGCTTTCGGAGATCCAGCAGGAATTTTGCCGAACTCCGGGTAAGGTGGACTCAGCCAAGGTCAGGGATCTGGAAAACGATATATTTAAGAAACTGGCGCACGAAGCAAGCAACACTCATATCGACATCAATGCGGCTCTCTCCCAACCGGAAAGTGCCTCGGGTGCAAAAGCGCTGGCGCAAATGCGCGCCGAAGGCATGAAACAGGCCATACTTAAGACGAAGGTCCGAGAGTTCATGGTATCTTGCTACGCTCCCCCAAGCGCGAACGCTGGGGCGCACTGATCGTTTTCCGCCACTCCCCCCGTCACTCCAAGTCCGGTGCCTTCAGCCGGTGACGTATCCCAATTTCACTCATCGACGTCCAGCAACGGATATCAGACGGCGACACAGAATCTTGCCGCGGGCCGGCCCAGCAGCACAACCACGCTCTTCGGAAAGGCGCAAATCTCCAACAACGGCAGCAGCGCAGTAAGCGGCGGAGTAATGCACTTACGACGGCGGTCCAAGAGTGCGAGACCTAGCACTATTGTGGCGCGGCGTGCCCCAACAAGCCCGCAGAAAACCTGTCGCACCCAGCGCCGCACGCTCCCGACGGCCCCCAAGCGGGACTATAGCTGTACTGTGGGGGAGCATTAAAGAAAGAATCATCATTAGGCTGAATGCCTTTGTGATTTGGCGCTGGCACGTCCTCGACATCGGATAATAAGTAGGTTGCGGCGATGCAGTGCCCGTTTCCGAACTGCGTGCATACGGGAACCGCTGTCATCCAATACACTCCAGTCGTAAGCGTCACCGCTGTTTCGGGGGTCAGCTTTCCGAGCGCCGTGTATTCCGGCATTCCGTATAAGCTGCGTCCGGTCAGGGTCCAGCTCGCGTGGGCCGTGCCAGACGCGAGCAGCGTGCCTGAATCGCCAGCGCTCATGCCCGTAGATATGGACCATTCAATTTGCTCCGGAATGATGTACTCGGAATTTGAAAGAACGTTGGAGAACAATCCCGTGACGGTCCAGACCTGCCCGTTGGGTACGTAGAAAGGCACGTAGGTCGTGGCTTGTTGCTCAGATGTGTCCTCGTCTAGCAGAGCGCCGGAATTGGGGTTCGATGGGTCAAGGTCGCCGCCGTAGAAAAGGCACGGATGGCAATACGAGGGTGGCGTGTTTTGGGATGCAGAATTGTTGGGCGAAGGGCGAAGGTCGCTCTGCGCGGACGCTAACGACGAGAGGACGACAAGAGCGAGCAGCGAGGGAGCAACAAGGTCTTTTTTCATGGGACGATTCCTCCCGGGAATCATGTGAGCGGGGCCGGGGAGAACAACAAACAACGCTAATATTCATCCCTGGCAAGTGTCACCGAGTCCTCGGATTTGGTGGTGGGTACTTTGAATTCAGAGTAGCCTACCTTTCCCCGCATGAATTGTAGCTGGCGAAAAATCCCGATTACAATCATCGACCCGCCCAAGTTACACGAAATCAGGCTGTGGGGGTCGTCTCCGGCCCACGGCCATCTTACAAAAATGGGATTGGGGAAGGGCCTTTTGGCCCATGCCCTTAGGTTTTTTAGGAGCTCGAAACAACCCTTGCCCGCCGGCCGGAAACCCATTACCCTTTAGTAGCCTTGGTTATGTTCAGCCCGCATCCGAACCTGGCGGATGATGTGAACCGCGCAATCATTCAGTCGGAGATTGAGGGCGGGGTGTTCCTGCACGATCTGCCGCCTTCGACGGTGCTGAAGATCCAGACCATGCACCACTGCTACACGGCGGTTCTTCTCGGCGGAAGCCAGGCGCTGATTTCCGGACACCCGGAGTTTTGCCCTGACCCGGTTCCGGTGGCGATTGCCGGATCGACCTGGGGCGGCTCGATGCTGAAGCTGCTATACGTAGGCCGGGGCATGCACCTCGAGTTTTACCATCCCGAGTACGACACACCGATCATTACCTCGCCGATTCAGGAAATCCGCGATTTTAC
>JASICF010000585.1 GCA_030044775.1 Candidatus Sulfotelmatobacter sp.
GAAAACGATATAAAAAGTAATGCGAAACAAAAGGTCACGGTCTCCGATCGCGAACTTGTGACCGACTTCCACTCGAATGCTCAATGAAGAACGCCGCCGCGCTATCCTCGACATCCTGAATGATCAGGGTCGCGTCCTCGTCGCGGAACTCTCCCGGCAATTCCAGACCTCGCAGGTCACCATCCGCAAAGATCTCGAGATTTTGCACGCGCACGGGCACGTTCACCGCACCCACGGCGGAGCTCTTCCCGCACGCGAAAGCGTGCTGGAGGATCCGACCTTGCGCGAAAAGGAGAAGCTGCACCAGCCCGAAAAGCTCCGTATTGCAGAGGCCGCGGCCAGCAAGGTTGTGGAAGGCCAGGTCGTAATCCTCGATTCCGGCACCACCACGACCGCCATTGCCCGCGCCTTGCGGAATTTTCGCAGCCTCACCATCGTAACCAATGCCGTCAATATTGCGGCTGAGTTGAACGGCACGGCCGTGGAAGTGATTCTCACCGGCGGAACCCTGCGCAAGAATTCGTTTTCCCTGGTCGGCCCGATTGCGGAGGAAACTTTGCGGCGGCTGAGTGCCGATCTATTGTTTCTTGGGGTCGACGGGTTCGACGTGCACTACGGATTGAGCACCCCTAACCTTCTCGAAGCGAAAGTGAACCGCGTTATGGTGGAGATTTCCAAGCGCACGATTGCGGTCTGCGACTCCAGCAAGTTCGGCCGGCGCAGTCTGTCGCTGATTGCACCCAACTCCGCCTTGCATGAAGTAATCACTGACCGCGCAATTTCAAAATCCGACCAACGCGCCTTGAAGCAAGCCGGGATCGAGATCACGATTGCTTGAATCCATTTACTTCCCTGCCGCCCCCGAGCGGCAAGTCTGCAGGAGAAAGAATGCCCGAGTTTGATATCACCATCGCCGGCGAAGTGAACCTCGATTTGATTCTTTATGGCTTGCCGGATGAACTTCCCCCGGAGCGCGAACTGCTGGCCGATCGGATGATGCTGACGCTGGGAGGATCTTCGGCAATCCTCGCGCACAATCTTGCCGCGCTCGGCAGCCACGTCGGGTTTCAAGCACGCATTGGTGATGACGATCTGGGCGCTTCCGCGCTGCTGCCACTCGAAAAAATCGGGGTTGATGTCTCGCGCTTGCGGCGCGTGCCCGGCCCGATCAAAACTGGCCTCACTGTCGTTCTCCAACGCGATGCGTGGCGCAATATGGTCACGTATTCGGGAACGATCGCAGAATTAACCTGGGGGGATCTCGATTTTAGCTATCTCGGCAATTCCCGGCACTTCCATGTTTCCTCGTTTTACTTGCAGCGCGCGCTTCGGCCGAGAATTCCCGAGCTGTTTCGAAAAATGAAAGAGGCTGGCTTGACCACCTCGCTCGATACGAATGACGACCCCGATGACACCTGGGAGGGTGGGCTGCGTGAGGCACTGCGTTACGTCGATGTTTTCCTGCCAAATGAGCGGGAGGCACAAAAAGCGGCGGGAACGGAAGATCTTGAAAGCGCAATCCACAAGCTGGCCGAGCTAGTGCCGCTTGTGGTGGTGAAAATAGGTCGCAACGGCGCAATTGCTCGGCGCGGCAAAGAACGATTTACCAGCCCGGCAATCAAAGTTGAAGCGGTCGATCCGGTTGGAGCGGGAGACAGCTTCGATGCGGGATTTCTGCACAATTTTGTGCGCGGGGCAGACTTGCAAACCTGCCTGCGCGCGGGCAATCTCGCAGGTGCTTTTTCGACCACCCAGCCCGGAGGCACCGAGGCATTTCGCGACGCCAAGCGCCGCGAGCAGTTTCTTCAAGAACACTCGAAAAGTTGAGGATCGTTCTACCGCGATATTTGCACCCCGGCTTGTTTCTGTTGTCAACTTTTGTAAATTTTCCGCTCGCATGCTGAATGATCGTTACTCTCGTTACCTTCAGGCTCTCCCGATCTGAAATATGATCAGAATCGGGAACCCATGAAAAAGCTTACCTTCCTCCTTTCGTTGACCAACGACGACAATGACTACCAGCAGGAACAGGCAAGCGCCGCCGAGAAGGCGGCACGCCGCCTGGGAGTCGACCTGAAGATCGTTCATGCTAACAACGACGCCGTTGCGCAAAGCCAGCAACTGCTGCACTACATTCAAGGCGGGGCGGACAGTCGTCCCGACGCAATCGTGTTCGAGCCGGCAGGAGGAACGGCCTTTCCGCAAGTGGCGCGCGCAGCTGTTACCGCCGACATTGGCTGGGTTGTCTTGAACCACAATGCGGACTATCTCGCGAAGCTGCGGCAGAATTGTCACGTGCCAGTTTTCGCCATCAGCTCCGATCACGGGGAAATCGGTCAGATTCAAGGCAGACAATTTGCCACGCTGCTACCAAAAGGCGGATCGATTTTGTACATCGAAGGCCCCGCGAACAGCCTGGCGGCGAAGGAACGAACGGCGGGAATGATGCGGACCAAACCATCCGGCATTCAGCTTAAGAGCTTGCGAGGAAACTGGACCGAAGAAAGCGCATATCGAGCGGTGAGTTCCTGGCTGAAACTGAGCACTTCCCAAAAGACGCCCATCGACCTGGTGGGAGCGCAAGACGACAGTATGGCCGCGGGAGCGAGAAAAGCTTTTGCCGAAATCGCCGGCACCGAGCGCGATCGTTGGCTGAAGATTCCATTTACCGGCTGCGATGGCCTTCCCAAGACTGGC
>JASICF010000586.1 GCA_030044775.1 Candidatus Sulfotelmatobacter sp.
CAAACCTCCGCTCGGATCGCTGACATTGCCACGAATCGATCCTCGATAACTTTGCGCCGCCGACAATCCCGCCGCCAAAAGTATCGCCACAAGAATCGAAATGTAAAACCTCGCTGCCCTTGAGCCTGATGAATATGCGCCCCTCATATTCGTGCCTGCCTCCGTTCTTTACTGCGATTGCTTGTCATCCTGAAAGAGCGTTTTTCTGCGAAGTGAAGAGCTTGCCCTGAGCAAGCGAAGCGCGCCGAAGGGCGTTCTTTGCGACGCAACAAGCGTCGCGTTAGCCCGCTTCCTCATCAAGCTGCACGGCTACCGACCTACTTCCCCGCTCTCGGAATAAACAACTCCACCGGCGGCTTCACTCCATAAATCGCCGCAAAACTATTCTGGTTCACCGCCATCGCGAATCGCCCCCGCGAATCGATGTAGATCAGCGGTTGATTCAGCGGCACATCGCTGAATGTTTTTACAAATTTCAACTTCATTTCCTTGTCGCCAATCTTCACCGGAACCTCTTCACCTCGCTGATAACCCAGCTTCAAAAAATCCTCCGCCGAAAGATTCGTCACCAGATTCCCGAACGGCCCATCGGTCGCGATCACCTCGGCCGACATTCCGCTCTCATCCATGTGTGGCGCTTTTAAATCCAACCGCACCAGTGACGCCACCGGCATCTCCGGCCCAACCTTCGTCCAGTCATCTCCACGCGCCGCATGCGCACCCGCCGGAGAAAAAATATCTCGCCCATGAAACGTCGAAGACAGTTTCGATCCAATCATCCAGTCCGGATTCGTAATCTCGCGAACCGCTTCGATTCCATCTCGCTGCTCCACCAGAGTCAGCAGCCCGTTATCCGGCAGCACAAAAAATTGTCCACGCTTCGACTTCGCCACAATCGCCTTGCGAGTACTGCCGACCGTCGGATCGACCACCACCACAAACACCGTACCCGCCGGAAAATACGGTGTTGCCCCGTACAAGAATCTCGCCCCGTCAAGAATCGAAAACGGCGTCACCTGGTGCGTGAGATCGACAATTCGCACCTCCGGCATAATCGAATACATCACGCCCTTGCAAAGCGCGACCGAGTCATCCACCACCCCAAAATCTGTCATGAACACAATCGTTTTCGGATACTTCTCCGCCTGTGCGGCAGCCGGCGCGTTCGCCATGTGCAGCGCCCACACCAAAAGCGCCGCGAAAAACAAATAGGTCCTGCCACGCCGAAATGCCGCCATCATGAAATCCTCCATTCTCATTTAGAGCAGGTTCTTTGGCCTGCCAGAATACGCGCCGGTCGCTGCTCAAATCAACCATTGCGCCGTCGACGATCTATAATGCCAGTGGAGTCTTACCGCACGACTGCAAGGAGCCTTATGTCCTCACCCATCCCCGAAAAGTACCGCGACCTTTTTCAGAAACGCGCTTTCGCTAACCTCGGCACGCTCATGCCCGATGGCCGTCCTCAAGTCACCCCCGTCTGGTGCGATTTCGATGGCGAGCATGTCATTTTCAACTCGGCTAAAGGCCGCCAGAAAGACCGCAACGTCCGCCGCGATCCCCGCGTTGCCATGACCCTGGTGGATCCCGAAAACCCTTATCGCTATCTCGAAGTTCGCGGCCGCGTGGTCGAGATCACCGAAGATGGCGCCAGTGCTCACATCGACAAAATGGCCAAGAAATACCTCGGCGTCGACAAATACCCTTACGGCCAGCCCGGAGAAGTTCGCGTCATTTACAAAGTCAGACCCGATCACACCACAGTAATGGGCTAACTACGGATCAGGCCTTTTCATGGGCTGACGGCGAATCAAACATTTTGATGATGTGATTCCGAACCGATCCGCAGGATCGGTGAGGAACCTGCCCTGAGCGACTGAACGAAGTGAAGGAGTCGAACGGGAACCCGCTTTTGGGTGGCGCAGCGGTTCACCGCTGCGGTAAGCAAAGTTCAAATGAAAAGTGGCTTTAGCCGCCGAGGTCAGAAAAGCTACCCCGTCGAGGCATACGATCCGCACCTACAACCTCTGCTTTCTCGGCTTCGGCAACGTCAACCGCACGCTGGTCGAACTTCTGCTCGAACGCGAAGCCGAGCTTCGCGATCGCTACGGCATCGCCTTCCGCATCGCTGGCATCGCCTCCCGCCGCCTCGGCTGGATTGCCGATCCCAACGGCTTGGATTTCAGAGGCGCCGTCGATTTGAAAGGGCACGACTTTAGTCGTGCCGCAAACCGTCCACAAAATAGTCCGGCTTTAGCCGGTTCGGTAAAAGACTGGCTCTCCGCCGCCCGCGGCAACGTTCTCTTCGAAGCCACATCTCTCAACGTCGAAACTGGCCAGCCCGCCATCGATCACATCCGCGCCGCGCTCAACAACGGCGCTCACGCCATCACCGCCAACAAGGGCCCCATCGTCCACGCCTACCGCGAGCTCCGCGATCTCGCCGCCGCGCGCGGCCCGCGCTTTTTGTTCGAATCCACCGTTATGGATGGCGTTCCCATCTTCTCTTTGTTCGACCAGCTCCCTGCCATTCATCTTCACGGTTTTCACGGCATCCTCAACTCCACCACCAACGTAATCCTCGGCGAAATGGAAAATGGCTTGACCTTCGACGAAGCGCTCAAGAAAGCGCAAGCCCTCGGCATCGCCGAAACCGACGCCGCTCACGACATCGACGGCTGGGACGCCGCCGCCAAGACCGCCGCGCTCATCACGGTCCTCATGGATGTCCCAATCAAACTCGATCAGATCGAGCGCGAAGGAATTCGAAATTTGAGCGCCGAAGCCGTTCGCGCCGCAAGAAAAGAGGATCGTCCTTACAAACTCGTCTGCCGCGCGAAGAAAGAAGACAACAAAGTCACAGCCAGCGTCCGCCCTGAGCAAATCCCGCTCGCCGATCCCATGGCGAAAATCAGCGGCTCATCTTCTTACATCTATTTCGAAACCGATATCTTTCCCGGCCTCGCCATCACCGAAGAAAACCCCGGCCTCTACGCAACCGCTTACGGAATGCTGGCGGATTTCATCCGCGCTGTGGTGCCGTAAAGCTAAACGCCGCCGTCATCCTGAACGGAGCCGTTCTTCAGGCGAAGTGAAGGATCTCGCGTGGATCACATTGCACTGTCGTCATCGGCATGCTGACCTCCGGCATGGCAAAATAACAAGGTCATGCCTATTACCGAAACCCTCGCCCCCACGCTCGACCTCACCTCCATTCGCGCCCAATTCCCCGCGCTCTCTCAAACCGTCAACGGACATCCCGCCGTCTTTTTCGACGGCCCCGGCGGAACGCAAGTCCCGCAGCGCGTCATCAATGCAATCTCTGGCTACCTGAGCCGCGACAACGCCAACTCCGGCGGAGCCTACGCCACCAGCCGCCGCACCGACGCCGTCATCGCCGGAGCCCGCGCTGCGATGGCCGACTTTCTCCATTGCGCCTCCGATGAAATCGTCTTCGGCCTCAACATGACTTCGCTCACCTTCATGATCTCTCGCGCCATCGGCCGCGAACTCTCGCCCGGCGACGAAATCCTGGTCACCCGCCTCGATCACGATGCCAACGTCTCTCCCTGGCTCGCGCTCGCCGAGCAAGGAAAAGAAAAAGGCATAACCATTCGATGGGCCGAAATTCACAGAGAAGATTGCACGCTTGATGTCGAAGACCTGGCTGCGAAGCTGAATTCAAAAACCAAACTCGTCGCCATTGGCTACGCTTCGAACGCCGTCGGCACGATTAATCC
>JASICF010000587.1 GCA_030044775.1 Candidatus Sulfotelmatobacter sp.
GGTGGAATGATGACCGCGCCCTCCAGCTTTCCGTTGCGCACGTCCGCAACCGCTTTTTTCTCGTCGTCGTAATACACCGGCACAAATGTCCGGATGTTCACGCGAACCGAATCGAACGCTTCCCGCACCCGCAGCGCTTGCGGCCCGCCATCCTGATCGACAATCGCAACCCGCGCATCGCGAATCTTGCCGCCGAAGGCGTTGCCCAGGATAATCAGCTGCACCAGTGGAAAGATCATGGACGCCAGCATTAATGCTGGCGACCGGAAGAACTTCCGCATCTCGCGCTCGACAATGGCCATCATTCGATTCATGGTTGCAACCCCGGCCGTTGCGGCATCATGAAGCCATAAGCTTTTTGCAATTCGTCGCGCAGCTGACGTCCGGTGTAATGCACAAATACGTCATCCAGCGTCGTGTTCTGCACCGATAGCGATTTCACCGGCACTCCCGCTTGCACCGCCATCTCCACTAATTCCGTCGTCGTTCGCGAACCGTTTGCCGTCAACACGCGAAACATTCCCCCGCCTTCGTGCTGCACCGAAGTCACCTCATCCAGCGAGTGCAGGCGCTGTTCCCAGTCGTCGGGCGCCTTTTCGAACTGCGCCTCAATTACATTCGATCCCGGCACGCTCGCTTTCAGCGCCATCGGCGCATCCAACGCCACCAATTTCCCGTGATCCACAATCGCGATCCGGTCGCACAGCCGGTCGGCTTCGTCCATGTAATGCGTGGTGATCAAGATCGTGAGCTGCCGCTGGGTTTTAATATTTCCCAGCATTTCCCACACGGCCACGCGCGACACTGGATCCAGCCCCGTGGTTGGCTCATCGAGGAAAAAGATTTTCGGATGGTGCACCAGCCCGCGCGCAATCTCCAACCGCCGCCGCATTCCACCGGAAAGCGTCTTGGTCTGCGCATCGCGCCATTTCGTCAAATCCACTAGGCCCAGCAACTCATCAATCGAGCGCTTTCTTTCCTTCGCCGGCACATCGTATAGCTTCGCGTAAATATTCAGATTTTCTTCCACGGTCAGGTCCAAATCGCTGGTCAGTGCCTGCGGAATCACTCCAATCAGGCGCCGCGCCGCATCCGGTTCCCTTGAGACATCGTGCCCCGCAATTAACGCCCTCCCCGATGTAATCGGAATGAGCGTCGTCATCATGCGGATCAAAGTCGACTTCCCCGCTCCGTTCGGCCCGAGCAGTCCAAAAATCTCGCCGTCGCTCACATGAAACGAGATATCGTTGACCGCCGTAAAGTCGCCGTACTTCTTCACGATGTGCTCGACTTCAATCGCCGAGACCGGCGACGAACCGTTCGCACCGCCGGCGTTTGCCTTGACTTCACTGGTCATTGCTGCCCCATTGCAGCGGACTGGTTGCCGCTCTCGCCTTTCAACTGCGCCGGCGAAACCAGTACCTCGGCCGTCATGCCGGGAACGTAAGCACCCTTCGGATTATCCAGCCGCACCTTCAAAACAATGGTTTTGATGTCGCGTTTGCGGCGGCTCACATCGCGTTGCGTGGCGAAGTCGCCTTCCACACCTTTGAAAAACACTTTGCCGCTGGTAATCGTTCCGCCTGGCATTCGCACCCGCAGCACGTCGCCGTAGCCGATGTGGTCGGCATACGTTTCCGGAATCGCTGCCCGCGCCCAAGTGTCGCTCAAGTCGACGATGGTCACGATCGGCGCGCCGATATTGACGACTTCTCCTTGCCTCGCAGCTCGCACCGAAACTGTGCCTGTTACAGGTGCATAAACTTCCGTGTACCCTAGCCGGACCGCCGCTTCGTTTTTCTGGGCAATCGCATTTTTCAGATCGCTTTCCGTCGATTTCACCGTGCTTTTCGCGGCGTTGGCTTGCTGGGTGCGCGCAATCGCGGAGGTCAAATCCGCCTGCGCCGCATTGACCAACTCCTCCTGCGCTTGCACGGTAGCCTGTGCCGCTTGCAGATTGGTTTCTGCCTGCACCCGGTCCTGTTCCGAATCCACACCGACTTTGGCTAGTTCAATAGTCCGCCGGCTGTCGCTCTCGGTTCGATCCAGTGCAGCCCTGGCTTGCACAAGTTGCGCCTTCGCCGAAGCCAGCTTGGCTTTTGCGTTCGCCACATCACTCGTCGTCGAACCTGACGTCGAAATTTCCGTGTGCTGCATCTCGTCAACTTTATGCTGCAAGCTCCCGATGTTCGCCGACGCGGCGGCTTCCTCCGCCTGCAATTCCGAAGGATCAAGCACTGCAATCAGCTGACCCGCCTTCACCGGTGTGCCCTCGTCCACCAATAACTTTTCGATGCGGCCTTCGACTTGCGCGCTCACGATCACCTGGTTCGCGTCCACCGTGCCGATCAGCACCAGGTCATTCGAGTGATCTGTCGAAAAAAAGAAGTACGTGGCCGCCGCCACAAAGATGATGCCGAGAAGAACAAAGAATTTGTTACGAGCGTTCATTGCCCGACTCCTGAATTCGCCCTGCACGGCTTGAACAGCGCCGCCGAAATAAAATCGAGCACCGCTGCCCGCCGCTCCGCGATACGTTCGGGCGTCAGTGGATCGAAACGGAAAAGGCGGCGCATCACCGGAGCGCTACTGAAATAAAAGACAATCACGGCAATCATGGACGGAACGAAATGCGCAGGATCGACCTTGCGGAATACGCCCTCTTTGATCCCCTTGTGCAGAATCTCGCTGACCCGATGATAGATCGGCTCAAAATAGTTCTTAACCAGCCTCTCGATATGCACCGAGTCGCCTACCCGGGCCCGCATCATCTCGCGCTGCACCAGTTTGGGATACATCGGGTTCGACGCGAAAAAATCGAAATACGCGCTCACGTAGGCCACAACCTTCTCGCGGGGCGGCAAATCGCTGTCGAACACCTTGAATACCTTCGCCTTCATGCCGCCAAAGGCGTTATCCAGCACCGCTCCATAAAGTGTTTCCTTATCCTTAAAGTAGTAATAGAGCAGCGCCTTGTTCACCCTTGCGGCATGGGCGATCGCGTCGGTGCGCGCGCCCGCAATGCCCTTTTCCGAAAATTCCCGGGCTGCCGCCTGCAAGATTGCAGCCCGGCTTTCCTCCGGTTGCCCGCGTGAGCCCATTCGGTGAAGTTCGTGGCGGTTTCGCCGCATCTGTGGGCGCAGTTCGCGGATTTCTTCGCGCCTGCGCCTGGTTTCTTTGTGTGATCCGGATCGGGTCATTGATTAATTAACCGGTTAGTTAGATCATAGCACAAGTTGCGAGGATGCAAGAATATTTATTCTAGGTGAGGAGTTTTAACGCCTAGCGGCGCTTAGCTTCTTCCGCCTGCGATCGACGGCACCAGCAGCACCTCGTCGCCATCG
>JASICF010000588.1 GCA_030044775.1 Candidatus Sulfotelmatobacter sp.
GCGTTCAGTCCCTGGTAGATGAACATTCCGGCGAGCACCAGCAACAACAATCCAGAACCGGCACCCATCACCCAAACTGGAACTGTCAGCTTATTGACCTTCAGCAGCAGTTCCGTTTGCTCCTGTTGCAGGTGAGAGTTGGCCTCGTCCAGGTAGAGTTGATCTTCTTCGTGCATGGTGAGGGTGCTGCGATAGATGAGGAGAATGATCAACCCGACGGTGAAAATGCTCCAAATAACCGCGAGCCCGATCATTAAAGGAGTCCACGTCATAGGTACCTCGCCTCTTTACTCCTGTGGATTCGGAATAGAGTCCAGTCCCGCTCCCGAGTCCTAAAGGACATACTTAATGGCACCCATTATAGTCCGGCTGGCAAGTCCCGCGTGCAGGAATCGCACGCGAAGGGACTGCGTCCAATGGGTGAGTGCGAAAAAGGGGGGTGCCAGGAGAGGTGCTCTCGCCCGCCCCGCTCTGCTATAATTTAAGCCAAGGAGATATGCATGGCTACGACGTCTGTCCCTGAAGTCAAAACGAATGCCAACGAAGTCAAAAAGGTGCCGCCAGTGGTGCTTTCACCGAACGCAATCGCGAAAGTGAAAGAGATCATGGGACAGCAGAATCCGGTTCCTGCCGGCCTGCGCATTGGTGTGGTCGGAGGCGGATGCTCCGGCTTTTCATATTCCATGCAGTTCGAAAATGCCGCTGGGATGATGGATAAGACTTTTGACATGGACGGGCTGAAGGTGTTCGTCGATGCCACATCGGTGATGTACCTGAACGGTTGCGTCGTGGATTACGTTGAGACCCTGGAAGGCGCTGGCTTCAAGTTCGAGAATCCGAACGTGAAGAGCACCTGCGGCTGCGGTTCGTCGTTCAGCGTATAGACGCGTAAGACACCGCTTCGAAAACAGAAAAATTTCAAGAAAAAAGACCTCGCGATGAGGCCTTTTTTATTTGCACGGCGAAGCGGGGAAATTCAAGGCTACTGCTGCTGAGGATTCGACGAGTTCGATCCGCCGTTGTTTGAGTTGTTGCCGCCGCCGGGCGGTTGCCCGAACGATGACCCGCCGAACGACGACCCGCCAAAGGAGGACTGTCCGAAACCAGAAGATTGTCCGAAGGAATTACCAAATGAACTGCCGCTTCCCGATTGCGAGCCGTTCTGCACCGGCTGTAACGATTGGCTTCCAAAGCCCTGAAGCGGCGATTGGTAAGGCGTGGTGATCAGTCCGCCGCGGTCCGCAGTGGGGTCATAAATGAATTGCCACTCGTTGTACTTGGTCTTGTGATTGTAGATGCGAATTGTCTTTTTCTTGCTGAGGCTGGCCACGCCGACAATCGGGCCGCTTGCGACCAGTTGCTGTTCGCCGGAACTCTCGTCTTTCTGACCGTTGGCCGAGGCGTCGTTACTCGAAGTCGATCCGGAAGAAGAGTCCGAGTTCTGCGAGCTGTTTTGCTGATTGGAATTTGATCCGAAGCTGCCGCTTGAAGTTCCTCCAAAGCTGGAGTTTCCCCCAAAGGAAGATGTCTGGGAGAACACGCCCGAACCGTTCACTCCATTATTTCCGAAACTTGAGCCGCTGTTTCCAAAGCTTGATCCACCGAAACTGGAGCCGCCGAAACTCGATCCGTTGGAGCTGCCAAAAGATGAGCCGCCGGCAGGGCCGTTCATGGCTCCGGCCGGAGTGGCGCCGGGGATAGTTCCTCCTCCGAAGCTGCCGCCCAGCTGCAGTCCCGGCTCGCCGAAGTGGAGCAGCTTGAAATCCTTTCCGGTAAGCGGATCTTTGTAGTGTTTTCGCAGATAGCGCAAATTGTTGGTGTTGTCGAGATCGTTCAGGCTCGTAGGATATCGACCAAACTTTTTGTAATAAATTCTGATTGCGCGAGTGTATTGGACGCCGCGATGGATCATCTCTTGTTCCTGGTCGCGCTTCAGTTCGAAAATCATATCGGGCAATGCGGCGAGCGCAGCGATGGTCACGAGGCTTACGGCAAGGAGCATGACCAGCATGACGTAGCCTTGCTCGCTCCGCCGGAGCTTGTGAGATCTGCGAGAAAAGGAACTGATCAACATTTGATTAGCCAGATGGTCATCGAAGATGCAAAGTCGTACGAATCATCGCCAAAAAGAACTATCCCTGAGTTAGGGGAATTGTCTGCGGCGAGCCGCTGCCCACCACATCCTGCATTTCCACCGAGTTGGGCGAAATACGCAAGACCTTGTAGCGCCGGTCGACGATCTCACCCTCGCCTGCAATGAAAACGTCGTCGCCCTTGGAGAGAAAAATTCGTTTTGGTTCGCCAGGATGGCTGGCAAATCCGAAGAATTTGAGCGGAATGGGCGGCGCCGGGGCAGGCGCTGGGGCTTGCCACGCCACATCCTTCGCGGGATCGGTGTGGCCGGTGCCGAGAGGCGTCGGAATCACGGTATCCGCCTCAGCCACGAATATATTTCTTCCCGAGCCTTGGTACTTGATTTGCTCGGTTGCTGCGAGCTGCTCCAAGTGCAGGGTCGGATCGAGATCTTGCGCGAGCCGTGGCTTTTTCGCTGAACTCGATGCGCCGCGCTGTGTCCCGCGAAGACCTTTCGCCGGGGAGGGTTCTGGAAGACTGGTGGAGTAAGCGGTTGTGGTCGAGGCGTTGGTCGAAAAAGAAGACATCGCTTCATGGGCGATAATGCCGATGAGCACAGTGCCCAGAACCATTACAGCGATCAGCTGTTTCCGATTTTCAGTTCCCAGCTTCACCACGCCCCGCCTTCAGATACGTCTCCATCTTCATCTGCAACTTGATTGGGCCTTTTTGCTCGCCGGCAAGCGCGATGCTGTCAATAATGAAAAACATATTGTCGCGCTCCAGCGCATTGATAAACTTTGCCAGGGAAACATAATTGCCGGAAAGTTCCGCTTCCATTTGCACCGGCGCTAAATGGCCGACTCCAGGCTCCAGCACCTTATAGCGTGCTCCCTCAATAGATACTCCATTCTCCGTGGCCGTCTTGCCGAGTTCAGTGACGATCTGAGAATCCTCCGAAGGGAACCGCTGTTTGTAGAATTCCGTGATCTGCTTGTCGGCAACGATCACTTTCTTATCTAGATTCTTAAGCGGCTCAACCTGGCGGGTCTTGATTTGTAGTTCGCTCCACAATCGACCCAGTTGTTCCCGGCGAGATTGGGTCGAGCCCACGAGCGGAGAAGCCAGGATGGCGACGGCGACGACGTCGATGCCCAGAAGCACCGCCAGCGCGGTTTTAATCTTCTTGCGGGTTTGGCGGAGATCGGGCATCAGGGACGGCTCCGTTTCGTAGCTCCTGCTGTCGCTGCGGGCAGAGGAGTAAGCGCCGCCTCCGTCTCGGGAACGTAGACTCCATTGATCAGAAATTCCACCTTGTCGCCGGTTCCTTCGGTGGCGGTGTGTTCCGTTTCAATGTACGTCTGGGAGAAGTGCTTCGATTCTTCCATGCGCTGCGCCAGTTCAATGGCTTTATCGCGCGAGTCGCCGCCCACGATCATCTTCAGCTGCAGCTCATTGTCGTCGTCGAGCTGCGGTTGAATGGAGACCAGATGAACCCGCGCAGGCATGACCTGTTCAAGATCTTCGAGAACATGGGTCCAGGAAAGCGATTTGCGCTCGATCAGTTCGTTAATGAATTGCGACTGGTCGCGCGTAGAACGATTCTCAGGCCGGTTGAGATACGCCTGAGCCTGCTCGCGAATCGCATCCCGTTGCGCGATCTGAACGCGGTAACTGGCAATCGTGGCATGATCGTACCGGGCAGCAAACCACCCGGTAATGGTGATCGCGACGAGAGCCAGCGTCAAAATCGAGACGGCACCCAATGCAACGCCCCAGCGCAGCCAAAACCGCCGCGCATCTTCGTAGGGCTGGCTCGCGAGATTGATATCTAAACGCATAAATGCAGTCCCGAGTCGTGAGTCCCGAGTCCCTAGTCGTTGACACCACTTTGCTAACGACTCCGGGACTCACGAATGGCGACTATGAAATCAAAGATCCCACCACACCAGCCATTCTCCAACGCGGCACCGATCCCCCGGCGCTGACGCCCAGCTGGGAAGAGGTCACGAGCTCCTGAACCTCCGCACCGGTTTGCGAATGCAGTGCAGGCGCCGCGCCGGCGATATCTGAAATGCCTGCGACGTAAATCATCTCGATATTCAAATGGTACGTGTCCTGGAAAAAGACAACCGAGGGGTAAACCTCCTCGGCCAGCTGGTCGCCGGTCACGGTCACACCGCGCGTGTTTTCGAGTGTGCGAAAAAGTTCCAGGTGATCGTCATTGAGAATTGCGATACTCGTCGTTCGCGAATCGACCTTTACCACGAGCGTGGGACGGTGTCCTTCAGCCGCGCCCAAGGCCGCGAGCATGGAGGGCAAAACGACTCCCGGGTTGAATCCGGCTTCGCGAAAGGCGATCTCGTAATCCTCCACCACACTGGATAAAGCGACCGCGGCCACTACACGAACCCCAGCGTTCGATTTCCGCGCGTGGTAGGAAACCCGGGCTTTCTCCACGTCGAAGGGCAGAGATTTCTTCATGCGGAAGCGAACCACGCTGGCGGCTTCCTCGGAATCGGACGGCAAAGTGTCGAATTCGAGCAGTACGACGCGAACCGCTGCGTCGGGTACGACGGCAATCACGTCGTGGGTTCGCCCCGCTACGCTGTGCAAGGTCGCCTGGAGGGCATCTTTTACGGCATCGCGCTGGCGCAGATTTACCTCAACCAAATCAGGAACCACGCTGCCCGGCGCAAGTTCGTGGGCGGCGCAAGCCTCGAGGCTCCGTCCGTCCGTGCCGAGGCGGCCGACGAGCACGCGATCGGCTGCAATCTCGCACGCCAGTTTCGGCTTGGCCGGGTTGCTAGAGGAACTCATCCCACTCCTTTAAATGTGCAGCCGTTGCGCCCACCAGCTATGGCGAAACCCAATATCTTGTTTAGTGGTCAGTGATTGGTGATCAGTGAACACCGAAGACCGAAGTCATTACTGGCCACTGGCAACTGTCCACCGAGAACTGTGTTATCTCATCGCCTCGATAAAGGTGACCTTATTAATTTCCTTTAGCGTGGTCAGGCCGAGGCGAACTTTATCCAGCGCGGATTCCCGCAAAAAGCGCATGCCTTCTTCCCGGGCCGCGCGGCGAATTTCCGACGTCGGCTTCCTGCCCAAAATCATTTCGCGAATGCGATCGCTCAAATCAAGCAATTCGTGAATCGCAGATCGTCCGCGGAAACCCGTCCCGGCGCATTCGATGCAACCCGGACCTTCATACAACGGGACCTTCGACCACTGGTCCGGATCGAGACCGCTGGCTTCGAGCACTTCCGGTGAGTAATGCACCTGCGTGCGGCAGGAGTCGCAGATCAAGCGCACGAGCCGCTGCGCCAGAATGCAATTCAGCGCAGAAACGAAGTTGTAAGGCTCGACGCCCATATTCAGGAATCGGCCGATCACGTCGACAACGTTATTCGCGTGAACGGTGGTGAAAACGAGGTGGCCGGTGAGCGCCGATTGAATGGCGATCTGCGCCGTCTCCTGATCGCGGATTTCGCCGACCATGATCTTGTCCGGATCGTGGCGCAGAATCGAACGCAAGCCGCGGGCGAAGGTGAGTCCCTTCTTTTCGTTGACCGGAATCTGGGTGATGCCGCGAAGCTGGTACTCAACCGGATCCTCGATGGTGATGATCTTGTCTTCGTCGGTTTTGATTTCGTTCACGGCGGCGTAAAGGGTCGTCGTCTTCCCGCTGCCCGTTGGTCCCGTTACCAGCACCATGCCGTAAGGCTCTTTGATGTAGCGGCGAAAGCGGCGCAGGTCGTCCGGATCGAAGCCCACCACGTCGAGTGTGAGCTTTTTAAACTTCTCGCTCATGGACTCTTTGTCGAGCACGCGGAGCACGGCGTCTTCGCCATGAATCGAGGGCATGATGGAAACGCGGAAGTCGATGGCGCGGCCGCTGTATTTGACGCGGAAGCGGCCGTCCTGCGGCACGCGCCGCTCGGAAATATCGAGCTCGCTCATGACCTTGATACGCGAAATCACGGTCGAGTGATGCTCTTTGCCGATGGGAGGCATGGCCTGCGTAAGCACGCCGTCGATGCGGAACTTGATGACAACCGAATCGTCACGGGTTTCGATGTGAATATCGGAGGCGCGCCGCTGCAACGCGGTAAAAATCGTCGTGTCGACCAAGCGGATAATCGGGCTGGTATCCCCGGCCGCGGTCAGCTTGTCAATGGTCAGCGTTTCTTCCGCGCCCGTATTCTCGTCCTCGCGAATAATCTGAAAGCCTTCGCTGGCTTCCTCGAGAACGCGCTGCGACTGCTCGGTCTTCTTTAGAATGTCCGAAATCTGCTTTAGCGTGGCGACCTTGGTGAGAATCCGCTTCTGCAGAAGCAGGCTGATTTCATCGATCATCATCAGCTGGCTGGGATCGGCGATGGCAATCGCCAGCTTTCCGTCGGAGGTTTCCTCGAGCGGCACGAAGTTGTAGCGGAACATCAACTCGGGAGAAAACTTCTTGAACAGCTCGTGGTGAAGCTGAAAGTCTGTGAGGTCCACGAACTCGCAGCGATAGCGGCGGGCTACATCCTGCGCGCGTTCCAGGTCCGTGACGGGATTTCCCGTCGTCATTACCTGCGCGCCGCTTTGTCCGTTCACGAAAAGTGATTTCTTTTCCGCCATCGCCAATCCAAACTCCAACAACAATTTGTAATTTGTGATCGGTGACTTGTGACTTGAAAACCCTCAGAGGACCAAGGGTTTCAAATCGCCCGATCGCAAATCAAAAATCACAAATCAAAAATTCTTAACGGGCTCCCTGCACTCCTAAGCTGAAGATCGGCAAATACAAAGAGATCAATACCCCGCCTACGAAAATCGCCATGATAATTAAAATGAGAGGCTCAATGAGCGCCATTGCGGCGCTCAGCGCCGTCTGCACATCTTCTTCGTAGAATTCGGCAACCGAATTCAACATCGCGGGCAAGGCGCCGGTAGATTCGCCAACTTCAAGCATCTCAACTGCCAGATCCGGAAAAATCTTCTGTTCTTCCAGACTCGCGGCTAATCCTTGACCTTCGCGGACTCTCACGCTGGCGCGGTCCACGCCTTTCAGAATGCGCCGGCTCGACATCGACGACCCTGCAGTTTCCATCGAGGGCACCAGGGGCAAGCCCCCCTGCAACAGGGTCGCCAGCATGCGGGAAAAAGTTGCAACCTGATGTTTTAAGCGTATATCGCCCAGCAACGGCAGGCTCAGAATTACGCGGTCGATCTGATCGCCGCCGCGATCGGTTTTTCTCCACTGCCAGAACAGAAAACCTCCCAGCACAGCTACGACCGCGAAAATAGGAAGATATTTCTGCGCGTTGACGCCCACCGCGAGCATGAACAGTGTGATTGACGGCAGTTTCGCATCCAGACTATTGAACAGTTCGGCAAACTTAGGCACAACATAGGTGAACAGAAACATCACCATGATGGTGACCACGCTCACCAGCAGCGTGGGATAAATCAAAGACACCAGCAGCTTTTTCCGAAAGCTCATGGTCATCTTTTGGAAATTGATGTAGCGCGTGAGCACTTCGTCGATGTTGCCGCTCTTTTCACCTGCCATCAGCGTGGTGGTATAAATTCTCGGCACTGCGGGGTGAGTGGCAAACGCGTCGGAAAGCAGCTCGCCGCCCTTCACGCGCTCGCGGACATTCTCCAGAATCTGCCGGAGGTTGGCGTCCCTTTGCCGTTTGATCAGCAGTTCGAGAGCATTCAGGATGGGAAGCCCGGCTTTAATGAGCGTGAGGAATTGCTGGTTGAAAACCAGAAAAGTGCTCTGTTTCAGCTTGCGCGCGCTCCGCATGGTCAAGCCGGAGAGCAGTCCCTGGGGCTTGACCCAGTGGACGAGGTACCCTTGCGCAGCGAAGCGATCGCGCACTTCGGCCATCGAATAACCGTGCTCCACCTGCTGATGGGTGTGCCCGCGTTCGTCGGCGATTTTTACTACGAATTCCGCCATTGGTCAGACTTTGTCGGTAAGGACCGCCCCTGAATCTCCGCGCAAACCTTTATCGCTCAGTTTAGCATTGCAGGTTTGGTCTCGTGCCTCGGATTGCAAAGAGTTAAAGCCCTTTCAGTATCGCAAGTAACCAAATTGAGCAACGCAACAAAGTGTTCCTCCCGCACTGCGGGCCGGACTCTCTGAGGTGAATCTAACACGTTATGCATCAGCGACATATGTCGCTGATGCGAACAGCAGCACTGGCGTTCAGGCCCCCAAACCACTTCCAATCGGACGACCTCTATTCCAGTCCTTCAATCGTCTCCGTCCCAGAAGGCGGTTTGAACTGGAACCAGCCGGCTGGAAGGGTTACATCGACCTTCTGATCAGCAAAGCGGTATTCCGTCACCGATCCATCCACTCCCTGCATCTGGATGCGTACAATTTCGCGCTGAGGGTTCACTTCCAGCAGCATTTCACTGATCTGGTCCGCTAAGCCATGGGGGATGCCCCTCAATACCGCATCCCCGGTAATCCAAGGCGGCTGATCCGGTGCGAACGACAGGCCTTGTAACTCCTTTTCCAGCTGCGTCTTGCCTAACAAGAATTCCAGTGGCGAACGAAGGTCGCTGAGTCTGCTGGCGTCCGTTCGGCGCGCCTGATGGTCGGCAGGGACGTAGAACCACGCATCTTTCCCATCGCTTACAAAAAGCTTTCCCTCTGGAGAACGATATTGCCAGCGCATCTTGCCAGGTTTTTTCAATCCACCTTTATCCAGCCAGAGCGTGCCGGTTTCGGTCCGCTCCATGCCCATACCGCGATAGATCTCGGTGAACTGCGCCTCGAGCGTGCGCAGGTGGTTGTAATGCTCATCGACGGCTTGGGCGAGATCGTGAACATTCTCGAGCGCGGCTGCCGGCACTCCGAGCGTGAGCAGGATCCATAGAACCAGGAGGAAAAAGGAGGGGCGAGATCTGTTCATCCGTACGATTCTACCCTCAGGGCGCTGGGCAGCTTCGCGATGATGCCGGTCATCTCAGCACCGCATATCGGGATGCACTCGCGGATTTCGATTCAGCTGCAACTCATCGATCCTGTTTAACGCTGCTGCTTTGTGTGAATGCTCATGCTCGACCCCGGAACTGGATAATTCTGCGGCGATCACGCTTCGATGGCCTTCCGGCGGGTAAGACTTCGAATTGCCTCATGGCCTTGCGCTCCGCGCTGACTTTCCGCCGCAATTCGTGGCTGGCATCGGTTTCGCGATAAAAAGTTTGCGCCACGGAGGCCGGTCCGCGGACTTCGCTGAGAAGCAGCACCACGATCTCAAAATCTCCGCTGTCGTTGGCGACTCGCAACACATCTCCCGCGCGGATTTCCCGCGCAGCCTTGGCGGGCTGTCCGTTGCACTGAATCCTGCCAAGCGTGCAGGATCGCGCGGCCAGAGAGCGCGTCTTGAAGAACCTGGCGGCCCAAAGCCATTTATCAACGCGAACGGAGGTCACAAGTGAGTGTCCGAAATAATCAGAGATTGTTTGCAGCCAGGCTGCGCGTCATTGAGCGACACGCCTCAACCCATCCTGAGCCAGCGTGTAATTGTGAGCCATGCCCAAAGCCGTGCGGTATTCCGCGGCTGCCGCCGATATGTTGCCTTGCCGCTCGAACAGTTCTCCGAGCATGACATGGGCCTTGAACGCAGGAGCTTCTTCGACTGTTTTGGTGGAGAGATAACGCCGCAGAAGCCTCACGCCCAGACCGTAATTCCGTCCGGTGCGCAGGATGATGCTCGCGCCATCGGACAGCGCCGCGGGATGATCCAGTCGGCTGGTTTCCAGAAAGCGCAAGGAACGATCCATGTCGTCCAATCGGCCTTTGCGGCTGTAGAAGCCCGCGAGATTGAGCCATTCGCGCGCTCCGCCGTGGCTGTCGGCGACTGCGGCTCGGTACTCGTGCTCGGCTGCCGCAATATCTTTATTCTTTTCGGCCAACCTTGCCTTGACCCAATCCGCCATTGCCGGATTCATTGATTCGATCCTATCGGCTTGGGCGAGCGCTTTATCCTCGCCTCCGCCGATGATTCCGGGCGCCTCCAGATAAAACTCCGCAAGATCGGTGCGGACTTCGCAGCTGTTGGGATCGAACGCAACGGCTCGTTCAAACTCGGCGCGAACTTTTTTCGCCAGGCCGACGGCGTGAATCAGACCGGCGTGATCGGCTTTCTCGCCATAGATGCGACCCAGCCAAAGATGGTAGAGCGCGTTGTCGGGATCGAGTTCGGTCGCTTTCTCGCAATTGGGGATGCCAACATCCCACGCGCCGAGTTCGAACTCCGCCCGGCAGAGCAGGTTGTAGGATTCTGCGTTTGGCGAAATCTCGATTTGGTGGCTGAGATCCTCTACCGCCTGATCGACTCGGCCGGCAGCGAGAAGATCCTGAGGAGTCTCCGACGCGAACGCTGCGGAAGCCGGCAGCAGCGCTAGCGTTGCCACCAGCCAACAACCCCGCGCGAGAAAAAACCTAAAATAACGACAAGAACGCAACATTGAACTAAACAACTCCATTTACTTTATTGCACAACTTTCACGCGAGCACCGTTGCTGAGCGCCTTGGTCGGATCCACCGAAGACAAAGCCACTACCGCATGGTCGGGAAGCCCGCTGGTAATTTCTACTCGAGTCAGATTCTGCAGCGAAACGTCAACGTCCTGGCGTTTCAAATGCCCATCCTCGACCTCATAAACATAGGGTCTGGCATCGTCCATGTGAACCGCCTCCCGTCGCAGCGTGAGGACGTCGTTGTGTTCGGCGGTGATGATGGTGACGCTCACATTGACATTCGGCAAAAGCCGGCGGTCATGATTATCGAGCGTACAAGTGATTTCTCCAACATTACGAGCGCCGTGCAGCTTGATCTCGGAGGGAACGGCGGTAACAACGCCATCCCATATGCGTCCGGGCACCGCGTCCCAGGTGACTTCAATTTTCTGTGCGGAAGCGAGTCGCCCGATATCCGGCTCATCGACAAAAGTTCGAACCAGCATTTTCGAAAGGTCGCCTTCCTGCAGGAGCAAATCGCCGGTTTGCACGTAAGCTCCTTGTTTCACCGGAAGGGAGTACACGACTCCGTCGAACGGTGCGCGCACGGTAGATTTTTGCAGGGAATCTTCCGCGGCATCATAAGCCGCTCGCGCCTCCGATCCCTGTGCTTGAACCTTCGCGACCTCCGGCTGGGAATAACGGTCTTTCTTTTTTTGCTGTAACAAAGCGAGATCGGTTTGGGCCCGCTGCACTTGATCCTCCTCCGCCTTCACTTCGCCGGGTGAAGCGGCGCCTTCCTGTTCCAGCCGGCGCAAAGCCTGCAGGTTGCGCTGGTCGTAGGCCACGGTGTCGCGCGCGTTGACCAGTTGCGAATCCAAGGTAAGAACTTCTTCCCGCGTCCCTCCGGTTGTGACCTCTGCCTGGTCGGATTGTGCCGCTTTAATGCGCGCTTGGGCACGCGCCGCTTGGCTGCGCAGATCGGCGTCATCGAGTTGCAACAGAAGCTGGCCCTTCTGAACCCGGTCGCCCTCTTTTACATAAATGTGTTTGACGGTGGTTGCCACTGGCGAATGCGCCTCAAAATTTCTAATCGGCTCGATTTTGCCGTTGGTCGAAATCAGGCTCCGAATCGGCCCCCGCTCCACCTGAGTTGTGCGAACGCGCAGCGGCCCCTGGCGGGTGAAGACAGGAATCAAAGCCAGCACAACCAGTGCGCCGAGCGCGATCCATTTGCGGCTGCGGTGCGTTCCTGGCCGCCCATTCGAATTATGATTGGTCGCCAACCGATTATCTTTTCAGGATGCAGCAAGGATAACTGTAAGCACTAATTTACCACTGCAGCCACATGGCAGAACCACGCTTTACCTCTCCAGATGCTAACTTAGATGCGGGGCAGATATGACGGATGCAGTTGAATTTAAAGGCTGTGATGGCATCCGCGGGGGCCCGGAGCTACGTTGAAAGGTTAGAATACCCTCGAAACATTAGAATGCCGTCATGGCTAAGCCCCCTCGCTATACTCCCGTGCACGCCGCTGCAGGGCTGGATGCCGAGTTTCCTGACATCGAGACTTGGCCAAATCAATTTCCCGGATACGAGATCGTGATCGATGATCCCGAATTTACTTCTGTTTGTCCCAAGACGGGCTTGCCCGACTTCGGTGTGATCACACTTCGTTACCAGCCTGCGAAACTCTGTCTCGAACTCAAGTCCTACAAGGAGTATTTGCACTCTTACCGCAATTTGGGAATTTTTCAGGAAAACGTGGTCAACCGTGTTCTCGAAGACGTAGTGCGGTGCGCGAAACCGGTATGGGCTGAAGTGAAAGGCGATTTCCGTCCCCGCGGCGGAATTTCGACGACGGTAGTGGCGAAATGGCCGAGAGGAAAAAGTAGATAACGAGCTTCTCCGACGGCTGAATGGTCATCGAAGAGCTCGACCTTCCCCTGACCCATCATGCTATATTCGCTACTCCCGTGAGCTCGGCGAGATCCCATCCTTACCTGGCGCTGCTTCTTCTGACTGCGCTGAATCTTCTCAATTACATTGACCGCTCGGTGCTGTTCGCCGTGCAGCCACTGGTGCAAAGCGAATTTCATCTGAGCAACACGCAGGTCGGCTATCTGACCAGCGCTTTCCTGCTTTTCTACATGGTCGCCGCGCCATTTGTGGGACCGCTCGCCGACCGTTATTCGCGAAAACTCATCATCGTGCTCGGCGCGATTTTCTGGAGCGCGCTGACGCTGCTGACTGCTGTCACACATAACTACACCGAATTGCTCATTCGTCACACGCTCGTCGGCATCGGCGAAGCGACATTTGTGACCATCGCTCCCACATTTGTTGCCGACTTGCTTCCGGAAAGGCAGCGGGGACGAATCCTGGGTGTGTTTTATCTGGCGATTCCCGTGGGAACGGCGGCTGGATATTTGCTGGGCGGGCATCTCAGTCCAACCCACGGATGGAGATTTCCTTTTTATATTGCGGCATTCCCGGGGTTTCTGCTGGCACTGGCGGTTTTATTTTTGCACGAGCCCAACCGCGGACAGTTCGACACGGAACAAAATACCGCCGAGCGGGGAACGATCCAGGGGTTGGCGCGCAATCCGGCCTTTTGGACTTCGACCTTCGGCATGGCAATGATGACATTCGCGCTGGGCGGCATCCAGGTCTGGATGCCGACGTTTCTTTCGCAGGCGCGAGGATATTCGCTGGAGTCGGCGAATTTCATGTTTGGCATCATCATTGTCGTAGATGGCATTGTGGCGTCGCTCGCGGGCGGCTGGCTGGGCGATTACCTGCTACCGCGCATGAAGAGCTCTTATTATTTTGTCTCGGCGGCGAGCATGGCTTTGGGCGTACCGTTCATGGTCGTGGCGCTATTCGTGCGTGGGCCGGTGATGATTCCCTCGATTGCAGTGGCGGCCTTCTTCCTCCTTCTCAACACTTCGCCGCTAAATGCGGCAGTGATCAATTCCGTGGATGC
The DNA here is from genome assembly GCA_030044775.1 of Candidatus Sulfotelmatobacter sp. Classification (GTDB taxonomy): domain Bacteria; phylum Acidobacteriota; class Terriglobia; order Terriglobales; family Acidobacteriaceae; genus Sulfotelmatobacter. Next base: position 13,538 of record JASICF010000588.1, read on the forward strand.
CAATATTCGCGCGACGGCATTGGCG
>JASICF010000589.1 GCA_030044775.1 Candidatus Sulfotelmatobacter sp.
ATGATCTGCTGGTCATCGACCCAGATATCAAATTTCCTTCCCACCACATCGATGTGCGTGGAAGAATCCCACTCCGCGCCCGTGTGCGCGCCATACGGATTGCCAAAGGCGATGTGCACGCCAGGATATTTCTCATCCTGAAGAATCTGCCCGATGATCTCTTTCAGCTCAATGTTTGTCCCGATGGCGAATTCGCCTACCCGATCGCTGTTTTCGTCGGTGTGCGTATACTTCCAGAAATCTTCTTCCAGTTCGCGGTTTTCCGAATGAGCCTCGGTCAGTCGATTGTTCTTCATGCGGATCGTGAGCGGATTCTCGCGCAGGTTGCCGAATTTCGCGCAAAGATAATCGCCCACCACCCCGTCGATCACAAAGGTTCCGTTCACTTCTCCCGGCGTAGTAAAAATCTCTCCGCCCGGAAGATTTCCCCATTTCTCCGGGGTAATAATCCCGCTGGTTTTCAGCCACTTGTAGTTGTGATTCAAATCCGCCGTCAGATCTGTTCCAGCCGCGGTTTTCGCCCGCACTCGCTGTGCTTTACGAACCATCGTCACGACCTTCGCGCTCAACCGGTCCACCTTTTGAAAATCCGCTCGCATCCCTTCGAGCATGATTTGCCGGTTGATGTTCACCATGTGCGCATGCCGGATTTTCCGCCGGTTCACCACATCCGTCATCTGCATGCGCGAGTGCAGTTCATTCCTCTGCGCCTGCACGGCAAAAATCGATACCTGGCTGGTTTCAAGATCGGCGAGAATCTCGCCCGGTAAATCCTTCAGCGGCCGCTCGGCCCAGTCTTCCAGCACCCAGACGTTATAGGGGGATCCCACGCTTTCGACCTCGCTCACGATTGCCGCGGCAATTTCCAGCGTCACTTCGTCCGTGATTACGCACACCTTTTCTTGCGGCTGCACCCGCAGGCACACATTCACCGCATTCCGCGCCCCGAGTGAATACTCCGGATCGAAAGCCACAGGTTTTCGTTCGCCCCAGCCGCGCTGCCTCGGCGTCCCTATGGAAGATTTCGATCCATCTGTAGAAATAGCCATCAGCCGACTTTCATAACAGAAGCAGGCTCGGTTTCTTCCAGCCCTGCCTCCGTCTCCTCAATGATGTAATCGACCACTTTCTTGAAATCTCCAGTTTCCCGGTAAACTTTCAGCTGCCGGTCCGCGCCGCTGCCCCGTTCCAGCATCGTATGGATGTATTCCAGTTCCTCGCGCGAATCGAGTTCATCCACCACATCGTCAACGAAATCTAGGTATTCCAAAATCAGATCCCGCGCCGGTACCTCGGTCTGCTTGCCGAAGTCGATCAGCTTTCCATCCAGTCCATACCGCGACGCGCGCCATTTGTTTTCCATAAGCAGCGCCCGTCGGTATAGGCGGAATCCCTGATTCGACGCGTGCAGCTTGTACAGCTTCGCCACCGTCGCCTGAATCAGCGCGGTAATGGCAATTGTCTCCTCGACGCGCATCGGAATATCGCACACGCGGAACTCGATGGTATTGAAGAACGGGTGCGGGCGAATGTCCCACCAGATTTTCTTTGCGTTATCGATGCAGTTGGTTTTGATCAGCAGCTTGATGAAATTTTCGTACTCGCCCCAGCTCGGAAAATAATCCGGAATATTGGTGCGCGGAAACTTGTCGAAAACTTTACAGCGGTACGATTTCAGGCCGGTATCCATCCCCAGCCAAAAGGGAGAATTCGTCGACAAGGCAAGCAAGTGGGGCAAAAAGTACCGAGCGTGATTCATCATGTGAATCGCGGTCTCGCGATCCTCAATGCCAACATGCACGTGCAAGCCGAAAATTAGATTCGCCCGCGCCACCAACTGCATGTCTTCAACGATATTCTTATACCGCTCGTCGGGATTAATCTCCTGCGTTCGCCAGTCCGAAAACGGGTGCGTCGCAACCGACGCCAGCCGCAACCCGTTCTCCCGCGCCAACCCGATGATGTGCCGGCGCAGTTCTTTTACCTCTGCTTTGGCCTCTTTGATGTTTTTGCAAACTCCAGTCCCTACCTCGACCACAGACTGGTGCATCTCGGCTTTCACTTTCTCTTGCAGGATCAACTTGCCCTTTTCGAGGATCTCCGCGTGAATATGCGACCGCAAATCCCGCGTCTGCGGGTCGATCGTCTGATATTCCTCTTCAATGCCGATGCTGAAAGTGGGTTTCATCGGTGCAGCGTGGACGGCCCGGCCGGCGGCTTTCTCCCCAAACCACTGGGCGACCTCGAAATGCGAGCGTCAACAGTATAACAGTGTACTTTCCGGGCCGGAGCGCAAGTTTCTTCATCTTGACAGAGCGTGCGCACAGGGTAGAATTTCGCGGATGCTCACGGCCTCATCGCTGAGGCCAAGAAGCAGGATTCGGGCTGTAATATTTTGTTGCACCAACATTTACTTTCTCGGGGGAAGGTCCAATGCGGCTGTCGCAGAAATTCCAATCGAATACGTTTCGATCCATCGCCAGCTTCTCTGGTGTTTGCATCATCCTTGTCTTCGCCGTCGTACTCGGTGCGTCCGCGCAAACCATTACCACCATCAACGTTTCGGGCGCGGGCACAGCCGCTGGCCAGGGAACTCAGGCTTATGGGATTAATACCGCCGGCACGGTCGTGGGCACCTGGAAAGATTCTTCCAACGTGAACCACGGCTTCGTCCAGAGTTCGAGCGGCACCATCACTACTTTCGACGCGCCCGGCGCAGGCACGGGAACAGACCAGGGCACAGCCGCCATTGCCATCAATGCTTCCGGTACGATCGTGGGCTACTATAAAGATTCCAGTAACGCGTTCCACGGTTTCGAACGGACCGCTGCCGGCAAAATTGCGACCTTCAACGTCTCCGCCGCAGGCACTGGTGTGGACGAAGGAACCTTCCCTTACGGCATTAACAAATCCGGAGCCATCACCGGCTTCTACCTCGACAGCAGCGGCGTCTACCACGGCTTCGAGCGCTCTGCCAAAGGCGCCATCGCGACCATTAACGTCTCCGGCGCCGGCACGGCGGCAGGGGAGGGAACGACGGCATTTGAAATCAACACGTCCGGGGAAATTGTTGGGTTCTACAAAGAGCCCAGTGGCGGCACGTTGATTGATTCCGGCTTCACGCGCAGTGCGACCGGCACTATCACGACTTTCAACGTCTCCGGGGCAGATAAAACATTTTCCGGAGTAATCAACGACTCGGGCGAAACTGCCGGCTATTACTCCACCAGCACCGGCGGTTATGAAGGATTTGTCCAGACCTCGGCCGGTACCATCACGACCTTCGACATTTCCGGCTCAGCGGACATTTACGTCTACGGAATCAACGCAGGCGGAGTAGTCATTGGTTACTACCAGTTGAACTCAGGGGCCTATGAGGCCTTCTTGCGCGCCGGCGGCGGAAAAATCACGACATTTAACGTTTCCGGCGCTGGAACCAGTTCTGGTCTGGGGACGTTCGCTTACGGCATCAACACCGCGGGAACCACCGTTGGCACCTATTCCGACAGCAGCGGCGTCTTCCACGGATTCATCCGGACAGAATAGCCCACGGAAAGCTGAGCCCAAACCGCACGGCAATCACTAGCCAGTCGGCTAGCCGGCGTGGTGTGCCCACGACCATGAGAGCCAAAGAAACACTGCGATCATCACAATCATCAGCCCGCTCAGGCAGAGTGACAAGACAGAAAGAAAATTACGCATCGGCCGCCCGGGCAATAAGGACTTCGACAGGAGAACAATCGCGAACAGTTGCGCCACCAAAGTTCCGGCCACGCCATACATCAGAAAAATCTCGCTGAAACCGCCAGCCACTGCGCCAATGCCGGTCGCCTTTACGCGCGACATCTGATAGAGCACACTGCCAAAAGCAATCAGAATCGGAATCCACGGCACCCAGGCCAGCACTATCCCCCACAAAAAACGCTTTGCGTTCGTTTCCATTTCGACTTACGCTTTCGGTTTTTTCTTCGCAGTCGCCGCCTTGCTCGGTGCTTTGCCCGCCAGAAACCCCGCCCATCTTAACTCCTTCGCTGGATCCTCTCCCGACTGCGCCATCTGGACCGCCATTTCCGCTACGGCATTCACGATCCAGTCAAAGTTTTCTTGTCCGACCGATGTAATCTCCGCATCCGGTGCGGGATTCAGAAAGTCAATCGCATACGGCACGCCTTTCTCCACGGCAAATTCCACCGTATTCAGGTCGTAGCCGAGCACGCGGCACAGCGTCAAAGCATCTTTTTCGATTTGCTCCTTCAATCTCGCCGATGACGGCGGAGGATTTCCTTTTACATACCGTTCATGATGCGGCGCCCGCGGATCGTACTTCATAATGTGCACTTTTTCCTGCCCCACCACGTAGCAGCGGTAATACTCCTCAAAATTCACGGCGCGCTGCAGCGTCATGCACAAGTCGCCCGTCTGGTTGTAATGCTGGAAAAACTCTTCCGGCGAGTGCACGTGATACACGTGCTTCCATCCCCCTCCCGAATAAGGCTTTAGAAAAGCAGGGAAGCCGACGTAATCGAAAAGCTCCTGCCAATTGAGCGGATACATCAGATTGCGCATTGAGCGGTCGGTCGTTCCTTCCGGGTGCTTGTTGTGCGGCAGAATCACTGTCGGCGGAATCGCCACTCCGACTTTGTGCGCCAGCGCGTAATTGAAAAATTTATCGTCCGCCGTCCACCAAAACGGATTATTCACCACGATCGTCCCGTGCAAGGCTGCATTCTTCAGATACGCGCGGTAAAACTGAATATCCTGCGAAATCCGGTCGATGATGACCTCATATTTCTTCGGCTCATCCATCCGAACGCCGCCAATCTTCACGAACTCCGCTTCCACTCCGTCGATATTCATGGAGTTGATCTTCTCGACCAACGCCGGAGGAAAAGTATTTTCCATTCCAAATAAAATGCCAATCTTCTTCATGTCAAACTTCCTTATAAGGCTGAAAAGCCGATGTCATTCCGAATGCGGCTCAAACCCGTGTCATTCCGAATGCGGCTCAAACCGATGTCATTCCGAACCGGGCGGCGCCCGGTGAGGAACCTGCTTTTCCTTTACAGCTTTGTCATCCTGAGCGAAGATTGCCGATCGCCAAAGCGATCGGCAATCGCAGTCGAAGGATCTCGCGCTAGCCCCTAGCCCCTAACCCCTAACCCCTAACCCCTAACCCCTAAAAATATTTTCCCGCCATCCTCAGCCACAGCGGCCAGTCATGCTTCGAATTATCGCCGTAGACATCCAGCCAATGCGGCACCGCCTTGCCATTCAAGATTGCCGATAATTTCACGTTCTGATCCAGGC
>JASICF010000590.1 GCA_030044775.1 Candidatus Sulfotelmatobacter sp.
GCACCGGCATGGTGCGCAAGTTCACCCGCCTGCGATTGCTCGTCGGCGCGCTGGGCCAGGTAAACTCCACCTCCGGCTGAAGAAGAAATCGAGAGCTGTAACTGGCTGGGCAAACCTTCGCCTGCGTTCCCGGCAGGTCGAACCAGGTGATTCCTGCCTCCAGAAACGGTGGCCCGAAGGTCACATGTTCGTTCCACGAAATCGGCCGGTCATAACGACTGAGATTGAGAGCCTCTTCTTCGCAATAAATTACTGCATTTCGGCGATCAAGAGTTAGTTTCCTGCTGAAGCGGATCTGGGCGCCGGGAAGCGTCACGCCGTATTGCAAATGCGGCTTCGGCGACTTTGCGTGCTTCTGGACATCCCACTTCAGCACCGGCGCCTCTCCATGAGTCGTCAGACCCGCCGCTGTCTCTTCCGCCGAAGGCGGACCGAAGTGATCAAAACTGAGGCTGTGTCCCGCAATACCAGCAAGCAAGCGGCCGTCCGGCGGCCCTCCGTATATCCGCGCATGTTTCTTCGCTGCGTACTCGCTCGGGTCGATTGTCTTCCACGGCGGCCGCCATAGCGGGTTAACCTGCGAACATGCATTTAGGCGCAACTCGCAGATGTGCCCTCCACCCAAAAGAACGGAGACATGTCCCCAATCCGCTTGCAGGCGAAATCCGGAGCGGCCATCGATCACGTTCTTTCTACGCAAAGCCGCCTCTGCCGGAGAACCCGATGTCGTCATTTCGCAATCGCTTGAAACTCTACCGGCTCCGCGTCAAGGGCAGCACGCGCCTGTTCGAGGAATTTGCTCATGTTGTCGGCCTGAAACACATTGCGGCCGAAGAAGATGCCGGCCGCTCCGGAGGCGGCAACGTCACGGACCACATTGAGTGCGTGTTTTTCCGACGCATGACGGCTTCCACCGAGCACCAGAATTGGGATGGGACACTCTTCCACTACCCCACGCATTGAGGCGACATCACCGCTGTAATCCGTCTTAACGCAATCCGCGCCAAGCTCGGCTGCCATGCGGGTGTGAAGGTTGAGCCATTTGGGGTCGCCCGGATTCTGCACATCCTTTCCCCGGGCCAGCGATTCAACGATAAGCGGGACTCCAACTCGCTCGCATTCGCGGGCGATCTCGGCGTTGCGCGCGACCTCCTTCATCTCGAACTCGGCGTCGCCCGTACCAACCACCAGATATGTCAGAACTGCATCTGCGCCCTGACGTAGCGCTTCCTCGGGGCGTGCGAGGAGGGAGCTGTGCAATGCGCCCTGTCCGTTTTGCCCGATCGCAGCCCAAACCGTAGTCCAGTCCAAACGGGCAATCAGAGCTGGGATTGGGCTCAGCGGGGCCGAGTTTGCGAATTGCCGCATCAGGCCAAGGTTCAGCAGTAAGGCATCGACTTGGGCCTGGGCAAATTGGCGAATCCTTCCTAAAGGGTCTTCGGTTCCCGGAATCGGTCCCAGCACCAATGCATGATCGAAAGCCACGACCAGGGCACGGTGTTTCGAGCCTCCGAGAACACGACTCAAGCGAATCCGCTTGCCGCAATCGCTCACAGATCCCTCACCTCTCCGCCAAAGTTACTCAAATTACCCCGCCCGTGAGCGATTGTCAATCGATATTGTTCTAATGTGTTCATTTATGCTTTGATTTGCGCGTTTCGTGCAACTCGGCGATAACGACTTCGACGCCCGCTTCCCGCAAGCCCTTGAGGTATCTCGCATCGGTGCCGGAGTCCGTTACGAGCACGTCGATGTCCCTTACGGGGCCGACGTAGGCGAAGCTCTGCGTACCAAACTTACTGTGATCTGCCAACGCGATCCTGGTCTTGGCGGCTCTGGTGATCATCTTCTTGATCTGCGCCTCGGCGTGGTTGGCGGTCGAGACTCCATACGAAAGATCGATCGCGCTGACCCCCAAAATTGCTTTGTCCAGCCTGATTTCCGAGAGCGCACGCTGCGCCCATTCGCCGGAAAAGTAGAACGTATCCTTTTGAAGGTCGCCGCCGGTACAAAGCACGGTCACGCCTAAACTTCTTTGCAATTGGCAAACAATCGTCGGTGAGTTGGTCACCACGGTCAGCCGGTTCCGCTGATTCAGGCCACGGGCGAGCTCATACACCGTAGTGCTTCCCTCCAGGAAAACAGTCTCGCCGTCAAGCACCAAACGCTCAGCTGCGCGCGCAATCGCCTGCTTTTCACTGCTGTGGCTGTGCGACAAGGTCTCGTAGGAAGGTTGAAAGTTGGTGCTGGACATGCGGGAAACCGCTCCGCCATGCGAACGGACCAGCACACCCGCATGTTCCAACGCCGCCAAGTCACGCCTCACGGTCGCGGCCGTAACCCCAAGAGCAGCGCATAGATCGGAAGCGGTAATAGTACGTTGCCCGGAAAGAATCTCTCGAATTCGAAATCTACGCTCTTCTGCCAGCATGAAGCCTATGTTTCTCCTGGCACCGGAAGACTTCTACATCCCGGTGCGATCGATTTCACGCAGCGCCAATTGTATTGGGTTGTGGACGAATTTGTATCTCCCCAAGATTTTATTTATAACAAAATCGAACAATAACAAACAAAATAGTTGACAAACGATCACATTATAAGTACATTCGCGCAACATTACGACGAATTGCAAATCAGTTACAGGAAAACTGGGGATCATCTGGGGCCCGGTTCGCGCCGTGGCTGTTCGGACGCTCAGAGGCTTTCAGCTCGCGGGAAGGTCTCTTTTCTCCACGCTTATTAGAAAACATGGCTTATTCAAAAATCCCGTCCGACAAGAGGAACTTCGATGAAATACGCGAACCCATTTTCCCGGGAAGAAACGAACATCTGCAGAGTCGGGTCTCTGTTGTTCCTATTTGCTGGTTTCCTGCTGACAAATAATGTGGCGGCAGCTAGCGCATTGACCATCACAAGCACATCACCCCTGCCCAACGGGACGGTGGACACTTTCTACAGCACCACGTTTGCAGCAAGCGGAGGAACAACTCCGTACGCGTGGACAGTCACGAGCGGGAGTGTACCCGGTCTGGCCATCGCCTCAACTGGCGCGCTAAGCGGTGTTCCGAACGCAGCGGGCAGCTATTCAATCACCGTTCAGGTAATGGACTCGAGCACGCCAACTCCGCAAGTGGCAACCGGAACCTTTAACATCACAACTGCCGTTTCCACGAATACCAATTACTACGTGTCAACCAGTGGCAGCAACTCGACGGGGTGTGGATCGTCAGCGTCACCTTGCAAAACAATCTCGTACGCTGTCGGCAAATTTGCCGGCCCCAGTGTCACGATCAACGTGGCATCCGGTACATACAACGAACAGGTGGCGGTCACTGCCGGTGGAACGGCTTCAGGTGGCTACTTCATTCTCAAGAGCACTACCCCCGGCGGCGCCATCATCAGCGGGTCCGGTCTTAGCGTTGGCACAAGCGGGTACGCCAAC
>JASICF010000591.1 GCA_030044775.1 Candidatus Sulfotelmatobacter sp.
ATTCATCCGTTCGAGAATTTCATTTACGGCGCGCCTCCCATGGCGCCCTTGCTGTTTCCGAACTTGATGATTCTCGGCGTCATCGCCCTGTGGCAGCTCCGAAGCAAAGTGGCGTGAGCCACTCGGCGTCCTTATCCCGGGCGGCGGGGCAATTCCCGCGAATCAAGCGCCATATCCCTCATTTTACGGGAGCTAACCCGGTGGGCCCTCCTGTAGAAAAATTCTAAGTTATTGATAATAAAGCTCTATTCTCCGCGTCCCGTTTGCACACCTTTGGCCACGATTGTGCTTTTCCTAAGTAGTGATAGCCGGAGGCGAGTGCTTGGAACCGTCGCTCATGGTCGTCGGAGTGAACTTTCGAACCGCTCCAGTAGCGGTCCGCGAGCGCTTCTGGATCGCTGAGGACCGACGCGCCGAAACCCTGAAGTCTCTGCTGCGGGCAGAAGGCATTGACGAAGTAATTCTCGTAGCCACCTGCAATCGCACGGAGTTTCTGGTGTGGGCTAACGATCTCACGCTGGCGGCAAATTCGATCATGCGCTTTCTGAGCAGCGAGTATGGTCTGAAGCTCAGCGAATGGGAGCACTTTTACCGTCTGCTCGATGACGGCGCCCTGCTCCACATTTTTCGCGTCGCATCCAGCTTGGATTCCATGGTGCTCGGCGAGCCGCAGATCGTCTCGCAAATGAAGCAAGCCTGGAAGCTCGCGCAGGAAGCCGGAGCAACGGGCCGCTTTCTCGACGCGGTCATGCAGAAAGCGCTCACGGCTTCCAAGCGCGTTCGCAGTGAAACTGCGATTGGCAAATCGCCAGTTTCCGTGCCCTACGCGGCCGTCGAACTGACCCGCAAGGTTTGCGGGACGCTCGAAGGAAAACAAGTGGTCCTGCTCGGCGCCGGCAAAATGGGAGAACTCTCGGCTCGCGGATTGCTCAACAATGGCGCCAGTTCGGTTCGCGTGATCAGCCGCACCTTCGAGCACGCGGCAGACCTCGCTGCAAAACTCGGTGGAACTGCGATTCCTTTCGAGGAGCGTTGGGAGCATCTCAAGCGGGCCGATGTGATCATCAGTTCGACCTCATCGCCAGACCCAATTCTCAGCCGCAAGGAAGTCGAACTCATGGTTCAGGACCGCAAACAGCCTCTCGTAATCGTCGACATCGCCCTCCCTCGCGATATCGATCCTGAAGTGCGCACCATCAAAGGCGTCTTCCTCTACGATCTCGACGATCTTGAGGATGTCATCGACCACAATGCAGCCGAGCGCGAAGCCGCCGCCGATGAGGCCGAAAAGATTCTGCGTGTCGAAGTTCAGGATTTTCGCCGTACTTTGGCGTTGCAGCGCGTGGTGCCGACCATCGCCGCCTTGCGCCGCCGTCTCGACGAGATTTGCCGGCAAGAATTGGATTCCTTCCGCCAGGAAAATGGGCCGTTCACGCAGGACCAGGACGAAATGTTATCCGCAGTTATGTCCCGCATAACCCAGCGCATCACCGGTGCGCTGGCGCGTGAATTGAAGGAGCTTCCAGAGCAGGTGGAGCAGCAGCAGATGACTACAGCCGTGCAGCGGCTGTTCCACTTGCAAACGCCCGAATCGGCGCTTGCCGGCACCAGTTCGTAAGTTGAACAGGAACGAAGCATTTTGCTCGTACTGGGGTCGAGGAACAGTTAAAAGAAGCAGCTCGAAAGAGCTGGTTGCTAAAGATTTTCATAAATGAAAAACAAGGGGTTCTCCATGGCTACATCCAGATCTTCTTCTCCGGCGCAGAGCTGGACCGGTATTCAGGCCTACGTAGTGGCGGCATTCTGCCTGGTTCTGGGAGTCGCGCTTGGCTATCTCTTCCGCGGTTCCGAGTCGCCGGTTGCCGGCGCTCCGGCGACAACCACCGCAGATTCGCAACCATCCCAGCCGGCGCAGTCGCGAATCACGCCCGAGCAGCAAAAAGCGATGGTCGCGCAAGCCGCCGCGCCACTCCTGGCTGCGCTGAAAGACAATCCCAACGACTTCGACACACTCGTGAAAGCCGCGAATCTTTATTACGACAGCCAGCAATATCCCGACGCGGTCACTTTCTACCAGCGCGCATTGCAGATTCAACCTCGGAACCCCGATGTATTGACTGACTTCGGGACGTCGCTCTGGTTTACCGGCGACGCCGACAAGGCGATCGCCGAATTCCAAATCGCGCTGAAATACGAACCGGGCCGCGCCTCGACGCTGTTCAATCTCGGCATCGTCCGCTGGCAGGGCAAGATGGATCCGAAAGGTGCAGTTGCAGCGTGGGAAGAATTGCTGCAGAAAAACCCGAACTATCCGGAGAAAGAAAAGCTGCAGGAGTTCATCGATCGCGCCAAACAGCACGCGAAAAGCTAAAGGGCTAGCGAAAAGCGACTGGCCGCACCAAGGATGAAAAGATAACTGGCGGCCCGCGCCAGGACGCAATCGCGACGGTGGCTAGAACGCTAAAACCGAACCCGATACGCAGTTCCCTTCTACTCCTCCGCCACCGCCTGCGCGCCTTCGTCCTCGGCGCGAATCAATCCAAACTTCTTCAGCTTGTAACGCAACGCGTCGCGGCTGATGTCGAGCAGCTTCGCGGCATGGGTCTGATTTCCATTCGCCTGCCGCATCGCCAGTTCGACCATGACGTGCTCGACCTCTTCGAGAGAAGTCCCGCCTTCCGGAATGTAAAGCCGCGGCAGCATCCGGCCATCCGCCAATGTCTGTCCGCCGTTGCCCGGGGCAGATCTCTCAAATAACGTTGGCCCTCCCGACTCGTTCACCGAAAACGGCAGATAGAGCGGCCGCAGAAACGGCTCGTCTTCCAGAATCATTCCACGCTCGATCGTGTTTTTCAGCTCGCGCACATTTCCCGGCCAGTTGTGGTTGAGCAGCAAACGCCGCGTCGCGTCGGTGATCCCGCGAATCTGTTTCTTGAACGTGCGGTTATAGCGCTCGATGAAAAAATCGACGAGCGGCAGGATGTCTTCTTTTCGATCGCGCAGCGGCGGAATGAAAATAGCGATAATCGCCAGCCGGTAATACAAATCCTGGCGAAATTCGTTCTCGCGCACGGCTTTTTCCAAATCGCGGTTCGAGGCCGCGATCACCCGCACATTCACCTGCATGTCGCGAATGCCGCCGACACGCCGGATCACCTGATCTTCCAGCACGCGCAACAGCTTCGCCTGCAAGAGCGGAGACAGTTCTCCAATTTCATCCAGAAACAAGGTTCCGCCGTCCGCCGCTTCGAACAATCCTTTCTTCATCTGCTTGGCGTCGGTGAATGCGCCCTTTTCGTGGCCAAACAGTTCCGCCTCCATCAGGGTCTCAGGAATGGCCGAGCAGTTGATCGCCACGAACGGCTTTTCCTGCCGGTTGCTCTCGTAATGAATCGATTTCGCAATCAGATCTTTTCCCGTGCCGCTCTCGCCCTGAATCAGAATCGTGGTGGCTTCGCTCGCCGCAACCTTGCGGACAAAATTCATCAACTCCACCATCTTCGGCGAAGTTCCCACCACACTGCTGTAACCGGCGGCGCGCCGGACTTCGCCGCGCAGGGTCTGCACCTCGCTGCGCAGGCTGGTCGTCTCCAGCGCATTCCTGATGGTGACGTGCAGTTCGTCGAAGTCGAGCGGTTTGCCGACAAAATCGTATGCGCCGAGTTTCAGAGCCGCCTTCACATCGTCCAGTTGCGGGTCGGCCGTGATCATGATGACTGGCGGCGCATCGCCGGCTTTTTTCAGCTGATCGAGCACTTCCAGCCCTGTCAAATCGGGCATGCGAACATCGCACAGGATCAGATCCGGAGACTCTTTCTGCGCCAACTCCAGCCCAGGTTTGCCCGACTCCGCCTCGACGACGTGGTAACCCCACTCCTCGCACTTCTGGCGCAGCGACCACCGCACCAATCGCTCGTCATCCACAATGAGAATTTTTGCCGCAGGCATCGGTACTTAGATTACTACGGAAGGCAACGGGGTGCGCGTCTGCAGTGGCGTTCGCACGAGACCAGCTGAGCGGGAGATCCCCATTCGGCGCGCTCTCTCTGCTCGCTTGCTCAGGGCAGGCTCTCGGGCCCGCTGGTGGAAGCGCGGGCCTTCGGGATGACGCCTTTATTGGTAGCAGGATTGGAGCAATAAAGAAACGGAGGCCTTACGAGGCTGCTTGCTGC
>JASICF010000079.1 GCA_030044775.1 Candidatus Sulfotelmatobacter sp.
GCGCACAGCTACAACGATGTGCTGCCGCTGATGCTGGCGCGATATTGCGGGCCGGGACTGCTGGGACTGGGAGTGACGGCGTTGATCGCGGGTTTCATGTCGGGGATGGCGGGGAACGTGAGCGCGTTCACGACGGTGTGGACGTATGACATTTATCGTCCGTTGATTCACCGCAAGGGGAGCGATCATCATTATGTGAACATGGGTCGGTGGACGACCGTGATGGGGGTGCTGATCAGCGTAGGGACGGCGTATCTGGTGATGCAGTTTGCCAGCATCATGGATTATGTGCAGGCGCTGTTCAGTTTTTTTATTGCGCCGCTGTTTGGGACGGTGGTGCTGGGGATGCTGTGGAAGCGGGCCTCATCCGCGGGAGGGTTTTGGGGACTGCTGACGGGGACGTTGTGTTCGGTGGGGATGTGGACGTGGGTGAAGATGGATCCGACGGCGTTGCGGTATGTGGCGCTGTCGCCGCATGCCAAGGGGCTGGCGCAGGATATGTATCAGGCGCTGTGGTCGTTTCTGACCTGCGTGGTGGTGACGGTGGGGGTGAGTTTGGCGACCAAGCCGATGGCGGAGGTGGAGTTGAACGGGTTGGTATATGGATTGACGCAGGTGCCGGCGGTGGGCGAGGTGCCGTGGTACGAGAAGCCGGTGTTCTGGGCGGCAGTGGTGGGAGTGGTGTTTGTGGCGCTGAATATTATTTTCTGGTAGAGGCGAGGATGATTTCGATCTGGTTTTTCATTGGGATTTCGCTGGCGGTGAACGGAGCGTTGATCCTGGCGGCGGGGATTTATCAGCTAATTCGTCCGCCGGCGAATCCCGGGGTGGTGCTGTTCCATCTGCACGCCAACGTTTGGTGGGGCGCTCTGCTGCTGCTGATTGGCATCCTCTATTCCTTGCGCTTTGCGCCGAGGCACAAACTCTGAGGTGATCTGGAGAGATATGTCGGCGAATCAGAAAAAGATGACGATGGCGGTAATCGTTGGCAACCGAGGATTTTTCCCCGATCATCTCGCCAAGAGCGGGCGCGAAGAGATTCTAAGCGCGCTCAAGTCTGCCGGAATGGACGCAGTCGCGCTTACTCCAGAGGAAAGCAAATATGGAGCGGTCGAAACTCGCGAAGAATCCCGCCGCTGCGCCGACTTGTTTAAGCGCAACCGGGACCGCATTGATGGTGTAATCGTGACGCTGCCCAACTTCGGCGAGGAGCGTGCGATCGCCGATGCCTTACGGCTTGCGGATCTTCGTGTTCCCGTTCTGGTTCAGGCAACTCCAGATATTGCCGGAAAGATGTCCATTGCATATCGCCGCGATAGCTTCTGCGGGAAGATGTCCGCCTGCAATAACCTTCGCCAATACGGCATTCCGTATTCGCTTACGACTCTGCATACCGAGACTACCGACTCACCCGAGTTCACCGGCGACCTGCAATGGTTTGCCGCCGTCTGCCGCATTGTGAAGGGCTTTCGTAACCTTCGCGTCGGAGCCATAGGCGCGCGACCGGCGGCTTTCAATACCGTCCGCTATAGCGAAAAGATATTGGAATCCCAGGGCATATCGATCGAAACTCTCGATCTGTCCGAAGTTCTTGGCCGAATCGAGCGCATGAAGGACAATGACGACCACGCGCAGGCCAAGCTGGCGACGATTAAAAAATACGTCGATTCCGGTAATGTACCCGGCGCTGCACTGCTGAAGATGGCGAAACTGGGAGCGGTCATCGACCATTGGATGGCCGCGACCGAAGTCACGATTAGCGCGGTGCAATGCTGGACTTCAATGGAAGAAAATCTCGGCGTAGTTCCTTGCACCATCATGAGCATGATGAGCAATGAATTGCTATCGAGCGCCTGCGAAGTCGATATCTGCGGCGTCCTCGGCATGCACGCGTTGCAACTGGCATCGCAAACCCCTTCCGCCTTGCTCGACTGGAACAATAATTACGGCGCAGACCCGAATAAAGCCGTTTGTTTCCACTGCTCCAACCTGCCTAAGCATTTTTTCCGTTCTGTGAAAATGGATTTTCAGGAGATTATCGCTGGCACTGTCGGTAAGGAAAACACGTTCGGGACATGCGTCGGACTCATCAAACCCGATCCTATGAGTTTTGCGCGGTTCTCCACCGATGACACTTCGGGAAAAATGCGGGGCTACGTCGGCGAAGGGAGATTCACCGACGATCCTTTGAATACCTTTGGCGGTGCGGGTGTAGTCGAGATTCCTGAGCTGCAAAAGCTTTTGCACTTCATCTGCGAGCGGGGATTCGAGCACCACGTAGCCGCGAACCTTTCGACTGTCGCGTCGGCTGTTCATGAGGCGGCGACCCGTTATTTCGGTTGGGAGATGTATTACCACGGTCATGACAACGGGGCCTGCTGATGGCAATCGTTGCCGGAGTCGATTTCGGAACGCTTAGCGTGCGCGTGTCCCTCGTCGATAGCGAGCGCGGGTTGCTCGCCTCCGCGACCGCCGAATACCCTCTTCACCGCAAACGCGAAGATCCCGAATACGCCACGCAGTCGCACGATGATCACATGCGCTCGCTCGCCGCGGCGACGCGCGAGGCTGTAAGGAAGGCCAGAATTAGTGGCGATCAGGTGGAGGCGATTGCGCTTGACACCACCGGGTCCTCAGTAATTCCTGTCGACAAAGATCTGGAGCCTCTCGACGAATATTACTTGTGGTGCGACCACCGCGCGAAGGGCGAAGCCGCCGAGATCACCGACGCCGCGCACCGGGAACGCCTTGAAGCGATTCAGTGGTGCGGGGGAATTTATTCTTCGGAATGGGGATTCTCCAAGCTGCTGCACTGGCTGCGGCACAATCCGGAAAAGCGTTCCCGCTTTGCTTCCGCATTCGAGCATTGCGATATGGTCGCGGCCACGCTGTGCGGGATCGCCGATCCGCGAAAAGTGAAACGAAGCGTTTGCGCCATGGGACACAAATGGCTGTGGAACGCGCAGCTCGGCGGTTTGCCCTCCGATAGTTTCTTGGCAAAAATCGATCCGCTGTTACAAGGGGTTCGCGGAAAACTTGACGGCGAGTATGCGACGTCCGATCGAATTGCCGGGAATCTCTCGTCATTCTGGGCCGAGAAACTTGGTCTGAAACCAGGCATTCCGATTCCTGTGGGCGCGTTTGACGCGCATTGGGATGCGATTGGAGCCGGCTGCCGCACCGATGACATGGTGAATGTGATCGGCACCTCGACTTGCATCATCGGCATCACGCCTTCGGTGAATCTGGTGCCCGGAGTCTGTGGCGTCGTGCAAGGCAGCGTTCACCCGAAGCGAACCGGAATCGAGGCCGGCCTTTCCGCTGTAGGCGACATATTCAACGCGATCGCGACCCGTGCCGGCACGGACGTGGCGACCCTGAATGCCGGGCTTGAAAAATATCGCGCCGGGCAGACTGGATTGCTTCGCATGACGTGGGACAATGGCGACCGCACGGTTCTCGTCAATCCCAATCTGCGCGGAGTCACGCTGGGTTGGAACCTGCAAAGCACAGCGCAGGACGAATTGTTTGCCGCCATCGAAGGCACGGCGTTTCATACCCGCGTCATTCTCGACCGCATGAGCGCTCATGGAGTGGAGATCAAACGTGTGATCAATGCCGGCGGCATTCCGCCAAAAAATGATGTCCTCAATCAGGTTTATGCGAATGTGTTGGCGCGGCCGGTGCTGGTTCCTTCGCGCAGTGTGGTCAGCCTCGGATCGGCGATTTTCGCCTTCCTGGCGGCCGGAACCTTTAAAACGATTGAGGAGGCGCAGGATAAAATCTGTCCCTCGCACCGTACGTTCGTTCCTGACCCCGAAGCGCGGCGAACCTACGAGCGGTTATATGCTCTGTACAATAAGCTTTATTTTGCTTTGGGCGAACGGCAGGAGGGAATCGGCGAGGTTCTCCCCCAGTTGATCGCCGTCGCGGCAGAGGCCGCAAAACACTGCGCCCAGTAGACTTCAGCTTCCAGGAGTGGAAATGAACCACCAGTCCATCGCGCGAACGGCAGCAATGGCGGGATTTTGTGTTGCGCTGTTCTGTGGAACTGTAAAGGCGGAAACGAAGGTGACAAGCCAGCCATTCGGTAAATTGCCGGACGGGACTCCGGTCGAAATTTTTACGCTGAAAGACGGCGCTTACGAGGCGCGCATCGCAACCTACGGAGGCGTTCTTGTTTCGCTCAAGGCGCCGGACCGAGAGGGCACAGTTGGCGATGTCGTTCTCGGGTTCGACGACGTTGACGGCTACTATGGCAACTTTAACGGCCCTGCCGATGCGTTCTTCGGCGCTATTATCGGCCGCTATGCCAACCGCATCTCCCAGGGTAAGTTCAAGCTGGATGGCAAGACCTACTCCCTGCCGTTAAACAACGGTGAAAACTCTCTTCACGGCGGCCCGCACGGTTTCAATAATGTTGTCTGGAAAGCGAAGTCGGTTCCCAATGGCGTCGAACTGACGTATCTGAGTAAAGACGGCGAAGCCGGATACCCTGGCAACCTGACGGCTGTCGTTCGATATACGCTGAGCGGCGGCGATCTGCGAATCCAATACTCAGCCACCACCGACAAAGACACGGTGGTGAACCTGACGAATCACGCTTACTTCAATCTGGCCGGGAGGGGCGATATTCTGAAGCACGAACTAACGCTTCGAGCTTCGCGCTTTACTCCAGTAGATGCGGGCTTGATTCCGACCGGCGAACTAGAATCTGTGGCTTCCACTCCGTTTGATTTTCGAACGGCAACAGCAGTTGGCTTGCGCATCAATGATAACGACCAGCAACTGAAACTCGGGCATGGTTACGACCACAACTGGGTTCTCGATAGCGGCGGAGGAAAACTGGCAGAAGCCGCAGAAGTATACGACCCGGGTAGCGGACGGGTATTGAAAGTTCTAACCGATCAGCCTGGAATCCAGTTTTATAGCGGCAATTTTCTCGA
>JASICF010000592.1 GCA_030044775.1 Candidatus Sulfotelmatobacter sp.
CCGCCCGCCACGCCCGCTTTCGCGGTCACATCGGTGAAGGTGCCGTCGCCGTTGTTGTGATAGAGAATATTTTTTCCGTAGTTCGTTACGTAAATATCGGGGTAGCCGTCGTTGTCGTAATCGCCGACCGCAACCCCCATTCCATAATTGCCATCGCCTGCATTGGCCAGACCGGCTTGTTCGGTCACATCGGTAAAGCTTCCGTCTTTATTTTGCCGGTAAAGACGATTCCAGTATTTCGGATCGTGGCGGTCGAAATTTTCTGGCGTAGTCATCGGACTCGTGATCCGGCCGCCGTTGATGAGAAAAATATCGAGCAGGCCGTCATTGTTATAGTCCAGCAGAGCGACTCCGCCGGGCATGGTTTCGATCAGATATTTTTGCGGAGTTGGAGAATTTTCCAGGGTAAAGTCCAGCCCGCGCGGCGTGATCACACTGAACACTGGCGGAGCGGCGGCGCTCGCCTGCAAAACCGCCAGCAAACATGCCCCGCGCAACAAAGTGTTCAACAACCTGATTCCTTAGCTTGGTTCGTTAGTGCGGATTTCCTGGATTTCCGGCCGAGTCATCGGCATGCGTGTCATCGCCGTGTCGACTCCCGCTCGACTAGTTTGGGCGGAATTAGTATTCTTTTCGGGCGCAAGCCGCGATCCGACGAAACGCGCGCCAAAAGCAGCTCAGCAGCCAGCGTTCCGATCTTGCAGGTTCCCTGATCGACCGAAGTGAGCGGAACCGACAAGGCGTCGTTGTAGTGCACATTCCCTGCGCCAACCACAGCTATATCGCGAGGCAATTGCAAACCGGCTTCCCTGATGGCGCGCATGGCGCTGATGGCGACAGGGTCGTTATAACAGAAAACGCCGTCAGGCAGCGGCTTCAAGTGTAACAATTTCCGCATGCCTTCGTATCCGGTTGCATCCGTGTGACCGGCATCGACGACGTATCGTGAATCGTAGCGCAGCCCTGCATTTCTCAATGCGCCGCGGTAGCCTTCCAACCTTTCGGCGGCGATTCCCACTTGTGGACCACGCAGGTGGGCAATGCAGCGGCAACCCCGGGCAATCAGGTGCGCGGTGGCCATTCTGCCGATCGCGCGGTTGTCCGCGCCAACAAAACAGGCGCGCAATCCCGAAATCGGACGATCGATCAAAACATAAGGGATCTTGCGCGCGGCTACGCGCTTGAACATCTCCACGTGGCGCGAAGCCTGGGCGGAGGCGATGATCAATCCATCCACCTGCCGGGCGAGAAGCGAATCGACTTCGCTCGCTTCGAGATCGGGATCCTCTTCGAAAGAAGCAATCACTACGTGATATCCGTGCGGGCGCACGCTGTTGGCAACCGCGCGGGCAATCTCGGCAAAAAATGGATGCGCGAACTCCGGCAGGAGCAAACCGATCGTGTAAGTTCGGCGAGTCACCAGGCTGCGCGCTACCCAATTCATCTGGTAGTTCAGCTTCTTGGCGTGGCTGAGCACGCGCTTGCGCGTGGCGTCGCTGATCCGTCCCTGGTTCCGCAGCACTTTCGACACCGTCACAACCGAAACCTTCAAATCTTTCGCGATGTCCATCATGGTTACGGGCATGAGCGGGAGCATACCATTTCTTCAAGGGTTAACGATTAATCAAATGCAAATCCTTCATTTTCCGCTTGACAACGCTCACCCACTTATTCAAAGATTTCGCCACTAGTACTTTCAGGCTATTTGGGGAACTCAGCAAAAACGAAAGAAGAGGCCGATCTATGCGAAGCCGCGCTGTGTGGGTTCTTGTTGTCTCCATTGCGATGGTTCTGTCTTCCGCCGTCTGTCTTTATGCCCAAAGCACATACGGTTCGATTGTAGGATCCGTCACGGATAGCTCGGGTGCGGCGATCACGGACGCGGCTGTCACGTTGACCAACCTGGGAACCGGAGAGAAGCGTGCACAGCAGAGCGGCGCCGATGGTCTGTTCACGTTCATAAATCTGTTCCCCGGCGAATACCGCGTCGACGTGGAAAAACAGGGCTTCAAACACTTCACCCGCACCCCGGTTACAGTCCAGGTGCAGCAAAGTTCGCAGGTAGCCGCGACGCTGCAGGTCGGCGAAGTCAGCCAGGTGGTGGAAGTAACCTCTCAGACCCCGCTGCTGCAAACCGAGTCGGCTTCACTGGGCCAGGTCGTCGAGCAGCGCAAGGCCGATGAACTTCCCCTCAACGGGCGCAATATTTTCAATTTGATCACCGTGTCCCCTGCTGCGGTCGCGCAGGGCGGAGCGGGTGGATCGCCGGTCGGCGAAAATCCCTTCAGTTGGGGCAATTATCAGATCGGCGGTTCGTTCGCCAACCAGGGTGCAGAGTACCTGGATGGTCAACCCCTGAACATCGGGTACATCAATCTGCCCATCATCATTCCAACACAGGACTCCGTCGGCGAATTCAAAGTCCAGTACAACAACCTAGGAGCTGAATGGGGCAAGTTCGCGGGCGGCGTTGTAAACCTCAGCACGAAGTCTGGCACCAATACCTGGCACGGTTCAGCCTATGAATATTTCCGAAACAAGGTGCTGAACGCCAACGAATACTTCAACAAGCAAACCGAACTGTCGACCGGGAAGACAAACGAGGCGCCTCCGTGGGAGCAAAATCAGTATGGCTTCCAACTCGGTGGGCCGGTAATCAAAAACAAGACATTCTTCTACACCAGTTGGGAGCAATACCGTCAGCGCACGTCAATCCCGTTTACGACTACCGTTCCTGCGGCAAACATGCTGACAGGGAACTTCGGCTCCGTGTGCACAGCGGCGGGAGGCACATTCAATGGAGCTGGTATCTGCAGCGCGGCTGCCGGACAGATTTACGATCCGTATACGGCGAATCCTGTCACTGGCGTTCGAACCCCGTACGCGAACAACATCATCCCGGCCACGGAATTCAGCAAGGCGGACCAGATTCTGGGTAAACTTTACTACCCAGCGGCGAACCTTTCTGGAATCACAAACAATTACTCGACAGCGTATCCCGGCGGCGGTAACACCAACGAGTTTGTGCTCCGCGGAGATCAGAACATAGGAACCAATACGCGCTTGTTTGGCAGGTTCGCATATTATGGTTTGCTGGACTTGCCGCAAAACCCGTTGGGAACCGGGTTGTGCGAAGACCGCTGTGCCGAAAATTATCACAGCAAATTGCTGGCCTTCGACGTGAACCACAGCTTTACCCCCACGACGATTCTCGACGTCAACTTGGCGGGAAGCCGATTCGTGTATTTGCGATCGCCTATTCTCTCGGGCTACGATTTGACGGCTCTTGGCTGGCCCGCCAGCTACAACGCGCCTCCCAGTTCGATTCGGACTCCTCCCACGCCGGAATTTCCGACTCCCAATGACGTCGGGCACTCGCAGGGCAACAGCGCCATCGGGGATCACAACACGCAATACAATTTGACGCCCGCCCTCACCATGATCCGCGGCAAGCACACCATCCAGGTTGGCGCCCAGTGGGAAATCGGGCTCGACAACTACTACCAGACCAACATCGCCAGCGGTGCGTTTGGGTTCGAAGGAAACTGGACCTCGTCGTCCCCAACTGCTACAGACGGCTCCGGATCCCCATATGCTGACTTTCTGCTGGGACTAGCGCTGAATCAGGGCAGCTTTGCCGGAAACCAATCGGAAGGCGTGGCCCAGAATCCCGCTCAGACAAAGGGCAAGCAGACCTATCGTGCTCTCTATTTCGACGACACTTGGCACGTAACCCCGAAGTTTACTGCCGACCTCGGGCTTCGCTACGAATTGCCGGGAACCTGGTCTGAGGCCTATAACCGGCTGACCTATTGGAATCCCAATGCCACCAACGGAACAGTCACCGGCTGTTCTGGCGTGGCTGGCTCTCCCTGCCCTGGCGATGCCGCCTATGTGGGCACCGGACCAAACTCCAGCGATAACAACTTGCCCCTGGACAAGAAGGAATTCTCGCCGCGGATTGGCCTTGCTTACTCCGCCGACCAGAAGACAGTCATTCGAGCGGGTTACGGCATCTTCTTTATCCCGAATTACGTCTCGTTTGCACTTAATCCAGACAACGACGTAGTGAACCTCGCCTCTACCACCTTTACCGCTACGACAAACAGTTACATAAGCCCCGTGTCGACGCTGGACGGAAGTAAATGTACACAGGCGGGGACTAGCTTCGCTACGTTTTCCTGCGCTCAGGCTGGCCCCTTCACGGCGGGATCGATTCTGTCACCACCCGGACGCAACGCGACACCCAGTCTTTCGAATTTCGTGGCTGCGAATGGAAGTCCTGGGCTTGCGCCTTACCTTAACCCGAAGTACGGTTACCTCGAACAATATAACTTCGACATTCAGCGCACCCTCCCGGCTGGGTTCTTTGCCGATGTTGCATATGCGGGGTCGCACGGGGTCCATCTACAGCAATACCAAACCAACGTCGATCAAATTCCGGATTCCTTCGTTGCCACAGCCGCGGCACAGGCTGCCACCGGCGCGACGCCAACCATCGCAACGCTGATTCCAAATCCGATGGCTGGCACGAGCCCCAACGCTACTATTGGTGCTGCGACCATCCATGCCGGACAGTTTGATCGGCCCTATCCCGAGTACAATGGCCTCAACCTTAACGGTTACGGGTGCTGCGGCAGCAGCTACAACTCGCTGCAGGCAACCGTACAGCGCCGATTCCAGGGTGGCGGAACTTTGCTTGTCGCCTATACCAACGCGAAACTGATGAGCAACACCGATACGCTCACCAGTTGGTTAGAAAGTGACGCGTTCGGCACCGGAGGCGTCGGATCGGTTCAGGACTGGAACAATCTTAAGGGCGAGAGATCTCTTTCTTCCCAGGACATTTCACAGCGGCTGATCATCAGCTACGTTCTCGAT
>JASICF010000593.1 GCA_030044775.1 Candidatus Sulfotelmatobacter sp.
CCCCGCCTGCCGAAGCCGCGACTCTCAGCCGCGTGAACGGTCAGATTGCTACGGTCTACGGCGGAGTATGGCAGGCCGATGCCGCTCCCACAACGGCCCAAACAGAAGCGGCGGCTTCGGCTGAGCGCGATGCGAAACAGATCATGCAGCGGTGGCAAACCTTCAAGAGTTCGGATATTCCTGCGCTGAATCGCCGACTTAGCGACGCGAACCTGCCTGAAGTAAAACTTGCTGCCGATCCACACCTGGAAGAATCTGGCATGGATGAAGAATAAGAGTTGATTTGCTTGCGTCGTCTGACTAGAGAGGTTGAGCTGTGGACGAAAGTTAGTTTCGCACTGACAAACGTCGCCGTGTGCAAGTTTATGCAGGTTCTCCGCCTTGCCAACAAATTATTTGTCAAATCTGCATGACAACTCGATTGGAATCGCACCCAACCGCGCTATAATCCTCGCCGCGTTTGAAAGATTAAGTGCTGACACGTAACTTCCACAAAACACTTCTTGCAGTCTTCACTGTGGGTTGGCTGCAATTGACTTCCAGTTTGATCAACACGAAATAAACCAATGAGAGGGGACCAATGAAGATTTCCCGTACATTTCTGATTGCGCTGCTGAGTGTCTGCTCAGTCGGCATAGCAAACTCCCAGACTTGGACGCCGCTTACGAACCCTGCTCCGGTTTCGATGGGTGCCATGCTGCTGCTCACCGACGGACGCGTCCTAGTTCACGAAGAACCAAATTGCAGTGGGAAAGGTTGCGTGGGTAAGAACTACGGTGCTTGGTACACACTAACTCCAGACAGCACAGGAAGCTATATCGACGGCACCTGGACCCAGGTAGCTTCGCTTCCCACCGGCTATGATCCGCTCTTCTTCGCGTCCGCGGTTTTGCCTGACGGAAACGTAGTAATTCAAGGCGGTGAATACAATTGCCCGGGCGGCAGCTGCACTCCGGATTGGCAAAGCCTGGGAGCTTACTACAATCCAGCTACCAATACCTGGACCAGCACCACGGCTCCCATCCCTGACTCCTGGGAAGCTGAAGGCGACGCCGAATCCGTAGTTCTGCCCAACGGAACCTGGATGCTGTCGGCCTGCTGCGCCGAGATCGTCGGGCACAGCACCTTCCCGCTCTATTTTTATTTCGACGAGAGCACATTGAGCTACACCACCGAGGCCAACGCGACCGATGGGCAGTTCGACGATTTCGACGAGCAGGCCCTGACGTTGCTCCCGAATGGGAACATTCTTACGGTCGACGCCTACGTCGGCTTTTACAACAAGACCGGCATGAATTCTGAAATCTACGATCCAGCAAGCAACACCTGGAGCACCGCGGGAAGCACGCTGGTGCAACTGTGGGACGCGGATTGCGGGAACGAAAGCAAGGCCAGCTACGAGTTGGGACCTGCGGTGCTGATGCCCAACGGTACCGTCTTCTACACTGGCGCTGCCGGCTTCGCCTGCAAGCACGGAGCCAACACCGCGACTTACAACTGGAGCACCGGCGTTTGGACAGCCGAGTCGGAGTTCCCAAATAACGACGCTGTAAACGACGGCCCGGCGTCGATCGAAACCAACGGCAACGTCATCGTGATGACCAGCCCGCCGAGCGCGACCTCCGCCTTCAATCCTCCGGCGACGTTCTACGAATGGAATGGCACAACGTTAAACACGTTCCCCAATCCAACCAATGCTCCAAATGATCCCTCCTTTGTTGGCCACCTGCTGGTGCTGCCGACCGGGCAGATCATGTTCACCGACTTCAGCACGACCGTCGAGATTCTCACCACGGCCGGCACCTACGAGCCCTCTTGGCAGCCTACAATCTCGAGTTCTCCGAAAAGCATCTCCCCCGGCACGACTTACACAATTTCGGGAACACAGTTCAATGGCTTAACGCAAGGGGCTGCTTACGGCGATGATTTCCAGGATGCGACCAACTATCCATTGGTTCAGCTGGTCAACACCGCCACCGGAGATGTT
The DNA here is from genome assembly GCA_030044775.1 of Candidatus Sulfotelmatobacter sp. Classification (GTDB taxonomy): domain Bacteria; phylum Acidobacteriota; class Terriglobia; order Terriglobales; family Acidobacteriaceae; genus Sulfotelmatobacter. Next base: position 1,988 of record JASICF010000593.1, read on the forward strand.
TTCTACGCCAAGACTCACGGCCACAGCACGATGGCAGTGGCCACGGGAACCACTTCGGTATCCACCAACTTTGATGTTCCGGCGACGATGCCGACTGGCGCCTGCACTTTGTATGTGGTGGCGAACGGAATCCCCTCCGCCGGAGCACCTTGCACGGTTGGTTTCGCAACCACCACCACGGTGACCTCGAGCCCGAATCCTTCGAACGTGGGTGAGACTGTCACATTCACGGCTACCGTTTCTTCGTCGTCGGGCACGCCCGCCGGCACGGTGGTGTTTAAGAACGGCACCACCAAGATCGGCCAAGCGACCCTGTCGAGCGGCGTGGCTACTTTTGCTACCTCAAAGCTGCCCGAGGGTAAGCTCAAAATCGTCGCCGAGTATGCTGGCGGCGGCGGTTTCTTGGTGAGCATGGGCAAAGTGATACAGGAAGTAAAATAGGCTGGTTTGATCGCCCTTGCGCTGGTGGCTCAATTGCCCGCGCCTGCAATACATGTGGCACCGGGTTCGCAATCGAATTCGGTGCCTTTTTTCCAGATGCTGCGACGACGTCAAGGCGTGGCTACGTGCGGCGGGCATCAATCAAAGCCTTTCAACCGCTGCCTGCAGTTTCATTGCAATCTGCCCTGGGTCGCAGTCCGCCGTAAACTGAATCGGGTTGCCGATGCGCACTGAAATTTTTCCTGGTGGCGCGAATTTCCGTCCTGCCTGCTTCACTTCGAACAATCCATCGATCCGCATAGGCAGCACGGGGATGCCAAGATTCTTCGCCAGCAATCCAATTCCGGCACGAAACGGATTCATCTTTCCATCCGTCGTATGCCGGCCTTCAGGAAAGACAAGAACGCTGTAGCCGCGGTCGACCGCTTCCCCTGCGTATTTGAAACTCTGGCGAAAGCCGGCTTCGCGTGGGAGAGGAAATAAATTCAGCAGAGAAACACCCAACATCCATTGAATGTGGTCATAGATTCTGGAAAAGAAATTTCGATCGGCCGCGGGCGTGCGCAGCTTTTCGAGCGCTTCGCCTCCGGTCGCAATGGCGATACGGTTGCGAAAGCGCGAAGGCAGTGCGGTTAGCACGAAGCCAGGATCGATGTCTCCAACATGGTTGCAAACCACCAACAGCGGGCCGCGCCGCCCCCGCAGATTTTCCCGGCCTTCGATCCGTGGCCAGCCCAGTAATAGGATCGCGGGCCTCATCAATAGCCAGTAGGCCAGCCAGCGGAACCATGGAACCGGCCAGCGCAGCACCCACCGCGGATAGTGATATTCGGCATGCGACAGCGTTTGACCGCGCAGCATTTTCTCGAGATCGCCAACGGTGCGCACCTCGCTGAAGCTTGCCTGGCTTAGATCTACCTGATAGCGGTCTTCAAGAGCACCGATCAGTTCCACTCGATCCAGCGAACTCAGGCCAAGGTCGGAGCCAAGGTCATCGTTAAGATCATCGCTACCATCCGAATCTGGCGAGGGCTCATCTTGGCTTCGGCCAACCTCTCGCCCCGTAATCTGTTTGAGTAGCTCCATCACTGGGCTTTGTTGTGCTACTTCACCACTGCTGCTTTGCACTATCTGTCTTGCGGCGAATTCGGCGATCAGATTCCGCCTCGGCTTCTGCGTGTGAGTCCGCGGGAAATCTTCTTGCGGCCATTGGATCCACAAACGCATGCGTTGAAAATCCGCAAGCGATTGATTGGCGCATTGAATCACCGCTTGCAGGTCGGCATCGTTGTGCAGAACCACGACCGCACACGGCTCCGCGTTTCCCCCACGATCGATGCCGACCACCACGCAATCTTTCACCTCGGGTCGACATCGCAGTACCGCCTCCAGGTCTTCCGGATAAATATTCAATCCTGCTGGAGTCACGATCACGTCTTTCTTGCGGCCTTTGAAATACAGGTTGCCAGCCTCATCCAATCCGCCGATGTCGCCGGTGTGATACCAGCCTTGATCGTCCGCTACCGGGTGTTTCCCGCCTCGATCCCAATAACCCGCGGCTACTCCGCTGCCGCGTACCAGAATTTCACCATCTTCTCCCAGTTTTACGCTGCGTCCCGGCAACACTTTGCCGATCGACCTCCTGCCCAACCGGAATGGATGGTTCACGCTGATCAGTGAAGTGGTTTCAGTCAGGCCATAGCCCTGAATCATCGCGTAACCCAGCCTCTCCCAGAATTCTTCAATGGCAGAATCGAGTGCCGCTCCGCCGCAGATAAACGCCCAGAATTTCCAGCCGAACTGGCGCCGAATGTCCCGGAAAATCCACCAGCGATGCAGAAAGTGCTTGCCCTCCGCCCGGCGGAAGCGTGCGCGAAATTCTTCCAGCTTGCCGTGCTGCTCGAGTTCGCGCTCGATTTTCTTTTGCAACGATTGCAGCACGCGCGGCACCGTCACCTGCACCGAAATCCGCTCACGATGAATCGTGCTTACGATCTCCGAGGGCCGCATCTC
>JASICF010000594.1 GCA_030044775.1 Candidatus Sulfotelmatobacter sp.
TGCGAAAAGTGCGCGAAGACCCGGAACTGACAGGCTTGCCGGTACTCGCGGTGACCGCCTCGGCGATGCGCGGCGATGAAGAAAAGGCACTGGAAGCCGGTTTTGACGGCTATTTGTCGAAACCGGTGAAATCGAAGACGCTTTTCGAACAACTTGACCGTCTGTTGAAAACTGGTTGAGTCTACCCTTAATGGCGACGGTTGCCTGGGGATAGGTTAAATGGCGATTCATCGCCAAGCAGCGTCACCATGCCCCTTTCCCAGTAAGAGTCCAGCAACCCATGCGGCGCCTCAGAATTCGTAGCGCAGAGCAAACTGCATCACCCGCGGGTTCGTCATGAGGTGGGTATAGTTGCCGAAGTTCGGAACCGCGATGGAGTTGTTGCTTTCACTCGCGCTGGAGGAATTCTGGTCGTTGAAGTCGAAGCGCGTAGAGTTCGTCACGTTGAACACTTCCCAGCGCAAGGCGAGAGTGTGTTTTTCATTCCAAGGCATATTCCAGCGCTTCGAGAGCCCGAGGTCGATGCCGAAGAAGCCGTCGCCACGCACGAAGTTGCGAACGCCGACCTGGCCGGGGAGTGCCGGGTCGAACGAAGCCTCAGCAGCGGCGGGGTTGGGAAAGATGTTCACGTTACCGTCTGGCAGGTGGTAAGCCCCACTCTGCAAATGCGAAACGGTGGGCATTGCTGCTCCCTCCCAATACCAGTCGGTTGGGTAGTCGGCGGGATTGTTATAGATCGTGTAAGGGAAACCACTCGTCCAGCGGAACAGGCCGGAAAGCTGCCAGCCTCCGATCACCGCATCGAGGCCCCGATTGATGCGCGTGGCAAGGGGGCGGCCGCGGCCAAAGGGCAAGTCGGCGATCCAGTTCGCATTCAGTTGATTGGTCGTATCGAAATCGGAAACCGCGCGGAAGAGATAAGGCTCCCAGGCGTTGAACATTTGACAGCCACCGTTGAAGTTGAGAGCGCCGCTATTTCCAAGCCGCTCGGCGTCGGAGCATAGGTCGATCGACTTGGAATACGTGTAATTAAAGTCGAATTGAACCCCATGGCTCATTTGACGCCTGAGCGTGGCTTGCAATGCGTTGTAATTCGAAAATCCGATCGAACGCAAAGTGAACAGCGACGTGTATTGCGGGTTGTAAAAGGAGTTCGGCCCACCACTCGGATAGTATTGGCAAAGAGGCTGTCCACTCTGGCCGCAATTTGGATTGCCGGTCGCGTCCGGTATTCCACCGTTTCCGAATCCGGAAACAAAAGGCACGTCAAGAGCCTGAAGCGCGGTGGTCTCGACGCCTGCCACTCCACAGAAAAGATCGAAGACCGCCAGCACGGGATTGGTGGTCGAGGCTGGGAAATTCTTGCCACAGCCTCCCGTTTGAGCGCCGAGCGCGTAAGACCCGCCATTGATCGGCTTCTGGATCATGTCATTCCAATACTGAACGACCGCTGGACTTACCAATGAATTGCTGAAGGTTGCGTCGGTCACGCCCTGAAGTTCGTAGAGTCTCGCAAGCGGCTGAATTGCGGAGAAGTAATCGAGCCCGGATTTTTTGTCTCTAAGATCGAGCGGCTGGGCGACATCCTGGGAACTCAGGAGGCGATGAGAGAGCCGGCCCACGTATGCCAGGTCGAGAGAGAATCCTCGGCCGAGATCGCGTTCCACGGAGAAATCGACGGTATACGAATAAGGCGTCTTCAGCGAGGTGTCCAGGCTGTCCCCGAAATCGGAACTCCCCAGCGACTGCATGGTCGGTATCGTTTCCGGGAAGCTAGGCGCTCCGGGATTGGGTTGAAGCAGGCTCGTCGGAATCACGTTCACATTCGTTAGCCGAGGCAAACTATCGAGCCCCAGCACTGGGTTGGTGAGACTCGTGGTCAGGCCGAAAGAATTTCCGCTGAACTCGTCGACGATGCCCTGTCCGAAACGGTCGTAGACAATTCCGAACCCGCCCCGGATCGACGACTTATTGCCATTGCCCAAGAGCTTGCTCAGGAAACCTTCAGTCCTATTAGGCGCCCAGGCAAACGCGATGCGAGGACCCAGGTTGGCAAAATCCCAGTTCCAATACCCCCTTTTCCCATTGGCAGGACCGCACCAGTTCACTTGCAACGGTTGATCCTGGTGCGAGGGAATACCATTGGCGCCTTCCGCTGCGCGGTCGTTAAACCACTGCCCGAGGCTGGGGCTGGGACAAACCTGCAAGCCGCTCGTCTCCCATATAGGTGAGAAGAGGGAGTAACGAAGGCCGAAGGTCAGCGTGAGGTTCGGCGTGGCCTTCCAAATGTCTTGCAGGTACGGTTCGTAGCTGTCCTGGGCAAACCGGCGCGAGATCGCGGAATTGGGAGGCAGCAACTGGAGTTGTCGATTGTAGTTAAAAACTGTTGTGGCGTTAGTAACTATGCCCAATAAATCTGTAATCGGGTAGTCATAACTTACGGCGAAACTGGGGTCAACACCGGGGAAGCCGCCGCTCGTTGGGTTCAGAGGGCTGTTCTTGTCGGCGAACCCGGAAGTCGTTGTAAAGGACGAGTTGGTGCTTCCGCTATCGAATGAAGACGTATAGTTCGACCGCGGTTCGCGCATGAACAACAGATATCCGCCAAATTGCAGCGTGTGCTTCCCGTGAATCCAGGATAAATCCTCAGAAATGTTATTCATCGGGCGCTGGTAATTTTGTGTGCGCGTAATGCTCTGGCTGAAATTGAAAATGACCCACGGCAGATATGAGTTGCCCAGGGTTCCGAAGCTCTCTCGAACGAAACCGTAGTGGAAGTCGCTCATCAGGTTTGGACGGATGACCGCGGAGTAGCCGACGATGAGCCCTTTGTTGTGGTAGACGGTTTGTCCTTGCGGGGGCTGGCCCGGAAAATAGGGCTGGCAACCGCCGCAGGCGTCGCTCGAATCGTCGCGTGAAGCACCGATCAAAGAAAGGCGCTGCTTGCCGTCTTGGGTAATGTTGTAATCGGCGCGGGCAATGTAGACGTTCTGGGTCTCGGAGGTCGGCGCCGCGAAAACGAATCCCTGGTAGTTGTAGCCATCGCCGGTGACGTTGCTATTCGGCAGAGGCAAAGTCTGAAAGTATGCCATTGCGGCGGGATCGGGTCCTGCGTGTATTGGATCCAATTGCTGCAATTGCTTAAAACCGAGAGCGGCGTATCCGGGCACGGGCGTGTAAAACTTCCCGCTCTTGCCCTGCACGGCAAAACCCGATCCACCGGGACATTGCGCCGTGTTCAGGCTGCCATTCCCATTGAGGGTGCACAGATACTGAAGGACGCCGTCGCGCATGGCCAAGCTCGGAACCTCTTCGCCGGAACTCACCGTTTGTTCCGCGCGCCGCGTTCCTTCGTAATTCATGAAAAGAAACATGCGATCTTTTTTGATGGGGCCGCCGACGGAAGCGCCAAAAATATTGCGGATCAGCTTGGGAGGCGTGTTGCAATCGTTGGGGTTGGGAAGAGTGCAGGTTGAGAACTGAGTCAGCTTGTTGAAGTAATCGTTGGCATTCGTGTAGGTATTGCGAAGGTACTCATAGACCGACCCATGAATGCTATTGGTGCCGCTTTTGGTCACCAGAGCGACTTGCGCGCCGCTGGTCCCTCCTTCATCGGCGTTGGCGTTCGAAGTGGTGACACGAAATTCCTGCACGGAATCGAGCGTCACGGGCAAGACGGACTGAAACGCCTGGCCGCCTTCCTGGTTGGCGCGAATGCCATCGACGCTGATGTTCCCCTGGTCGCTGCGCGCGCCATTCACCGCACCGCTTCGTGTGTCGTCCAGACTCGTGTCGGCGCGGTTGCCGGTGTAAGCAACACCGGGTTGGAGCGTGAGCAAGTCGGGCACATTGCGGCCTTCGAGTGGCAGCTCCTTTACCTGATTTTCGCCAAAAGCGATTCCCAAGGTCGCATCTTCGGTGTTGAGCATCGGCGCCTCACCGGAGACTTCGATCTGAGTGGTGAGCGCCCCGACCTCAAGAAGAACGTTTACGCTGGCTGGCTGGTTGACGAGAAGTTGGAGGTTCCGCTGCTCGTATCTCTTGAAACCAGCCCTTTCAACGGTCAGCAGATAAGTTCCGGGTGGAAGAGCGAGAAATTCGAATTCGCCGGTGGCTGGAGTTGTGGCTTCCCGGCTGATCGCTTGCGCTTGATTGGCAATCGTTACCGTGGCGCCGGCGACCAGCGCGTGAGTACTATCAAGAACTTTACCGTGCAACGATGTCGTGCCGGTCTGCGCCCAGCCGTAAGAAATGAACAGCAGCAGACTGACCGGGAACAAGCAGAAAATCCGCTTCCGACACCTCATCGTTGGCCCCCTTCGACCCTGTGCTATTGTTTTGCGCAGAAGCTAAAACTGAGGAAGCCGAGGTCCGACGGTGAACTTTGACGTCGAATCTTCCGCAAAGACCGACAAGCTCCCTGACCACTTTTGTGCTGAGAACAATATGGTGACTGCGAGGGCGAAGTCAAGGAGCAATGCGACCCGCGGTCAGCGTCCAACGTCGAACATCCTCTTCGCAAGTCTGGAGACAGCTCGATGCCGAAACTTGGCTTGAATCGCGTCAACGTTTTTCTGTTTTGTTTGGCCATCACCGGTTTGGCAAGCGCTCAAACCAAGCCACGAGCACGGGATTTAGGCGTTCCCTTCGATGGCGCGCCTGGACCGCTGAACGCCATCACTGACGTCAAAGGCGTGGAAGTTGGTCACACTACGCTGATTTCTGGCGATGCGGCGTCTCCTGCGGGCATGGGGCCGGTGCGAACTGGAGTGACTGCGGTTCTGCCTCGCGGCAAAGACTCCAACGACCCTGTCTTTGCCGGATGGTTCACGGAGAATGGGAACGGTGAAATGACCGGCACAACCTGGGTGGAGGATTCGGGATTTCTCGAAGGCCCGGTGATGATCACGAATACGCACAGCGTAGGCATCGTGCGCGACGCGGTGATCGCCTGGCGGCTCAAGCATCATGGCGTTGATGAGGAGGGATACGCGTGGTCGTTGCCGGTTGTGGCCGAGACATGGGACGGTTATCTGAATGACATCAACGGATTCCACGTGAAACCCGAGGATGCTTTTCATGCCCTGGATAGTGCGCATAGCGGTCCGGTGGAAGAAGGAAACGTTGGCGGCGGCACCGGGATGATCTGCAATGAGTTCAAAGGCGGGATCGGCACGGCGTCGCGCGTACTTGACGCCAGGTACGGAGGGTACACCGTCGGCGTGCTGGTGCAATGCAACTACGGGCAGCGAGATCAGCTGCGGATTGCCGGCGTCCCCGTCGGCCGCGAGATTGCTGGACGGAAGGTGTGGGATGACGACGTGGGTTCGATCATCGTCGTAGTTGCCACGGACGCTCCGCTGATTCCGACGCAATTGAAGCGCGTGGCAAGGCGTGTAACTCTGGGGCTGGGACGCGATGGAAGCTATTCAGGCGATGGCTCGGGGGACATCTTTATTGCCTTTTCAACCGCAAATCCCGGAGCGTCGTCCTCCAAAGGGCTTCGAACACTTACGATGCTTCCCAACGACCAGATCAACCCGGTTTTCCTGGCGACGGTGCAAGCCACAGAAGAAGCGGTCGTCAATGCCCTGGTCGCGGCTGAGACGATGACGGGCAGAAACGGCCACACGGCGATCGCACTGCCTCACGACCAATTGCGGCAGGTCCTGAAGAAGTACAACCGGCTCGGACATTAAATTCTGCAATTCAGAAAAGTGGCGCCATGCTGATTCACCCGGACCGTCTTTTTCCTGCCGAGTCGAGCGCACGAAAAATTGCGGAAAACCTGTATGAAGAGATTCGGGCTCTGCCCATTGTGAGTCCGCATGGGCACACGCAGGCGAGATGGTTCGCTTTGAATCAACCTTTTCCTGATCCCGCGCAGCTTTTCGTGCAGCCCGATCACTACGTCTTTCGCATGTTATACAGCCAGGGGATTTCGCTGGACGATCTCGAGATCGGCCGGCATGTCGAAATCAATTCGCGGAACGTATGGCGCATTTTCGCGCGCCATTATTACCTCTTTCGAGGCACGCCAACTCGCATGTGGCTGGACTACGCTTTTCAGGAACTGTTTGGAATGCAAGATCGTTTGTCTGAAGAGAATGCAGATTTTTATTTCGACAGCATTACAGAAAAACTTCAGACGCCGGAATTCCTGCCGCGAGCGCTCTATGATCGATTCCATCTCGAAGTTCTCGCCACGACCGACTCGCCGCTCGATTCGCTGGCAGATCATAAGAAGATCCGCGAATCCGGCTGGAAGGCAAGAATCATTCCGACATTTCGACCGGACGCGGTCGTCGATCCCGAGTTCCCTGGATTCTTGGCCAATTTGAAAAACCTGGCGGACCAGACGGGCAAAGACACCTCGACCTGGCCTGGTTATCTCAAGGCGCTTCGATGCGCCCGAACTCGTTTCCGCGATCACGGCTGCACGGCGACCGACCACGGACATCCGAGCGCGAGAACCGCGAATCTCTCGCCGGCCGAGGCTTCGCAGCTTTTTAATAGCGTCGCAGCGGGTACGTCCGATGCGCAACAGAACGAACTGTTTCGAGCGCAAATGCTGACTGAGATGGCGGGCATGAGCCTAGAAGACGGACTCGTCATGCAAATTCATGCCGGCAGTTTACGCAATCACAATCGTCGTCTCTTTGAACGCTATGGGCGCGATATAGGCGCAGATATTCCCACGCCGACGAACTACGCCGACGCGCTCCGGCCGTTGCTCGACCGGTTTGGGAACGAGCGCAGTCTAACGATCATTCTTTTTACACTCGATGAATCGACCTACAGTCGAGAACTGGCGCCGCTTGCGGGACATTATCCTTGCCTTCGCCTCGGCCCGCCATGGTGGTTCCATGACAGCCCGGAGGGGATGATGCGCTATCGCGAGCACGTGACAGGGACCGCAGGCTTCTATAACACGGTGGGGTTCAACGATGATACGCGGGCATTTCTTTCGATTCCCGCGCGGCATGACATGGCACGCCGCATGGATTGCAGCTTTCTGGCAAAGCTGGTGGCGGAACACCGGCTAGACGAAAACGAAGCGTTGGAAATTGCTCGAGACCTGACCTACAACCTCGTCAAGAAGGCATATCGGCTGTGAAGGCGTAAATGGGGAAAACAGCAGCGCTGACAAAGCAAACGGAAAACGGCGCGTCTACCGGCGAAGATCGGCCCAGCATGCGTTGGACCGTCTGCGCCATGCTATTTTTCGCAACCTCGATCAACTACGT
>JASICF010000595.1 GCA_030044775.1 Candidatus Sulfotelmatobacter sp.
GATCGTCGCGGCTCTGAGGCCAGAGGATGAAGACCGTTTCGCGGAAGCAGCGCAAGCGGCCGAAGAAAAATTAGCGCCGCTGCCGGCGACAGCAAAATCGGCGATGCCGGTCCCAGCGACACCGGCTGCACCAAAGCCGGTTGTGCCGGAGATTGCGTTGCCGGCTCCGAAGCCAGCAGTCGAAGCGCCGAAACAAGTCACCCCCAGTCGGAAGCCAGCGGCCTCGCCGAAGCGTCATCCGGGAGTTGCGTTGGTTTCGCTTCTGATTGTGCTGGCCGCGCTCCTTGGCGGAGTGTTGTGGTGGGAACTGAAACAGGGACAACTGCAATTGGTTGCAAAAGATCTCGTGATCTCTGCAACCCGGCCGGGAAATGCAGCAGGGTTGTCGAGGCCAGCCGCTCCATCGAACGGAGCGAGCAAATCGGAGCAATCCGCGGCAACGTCACCGATGCCCAAAAGCGCTCCGGATGCCCAGACAAACGCAGCGAGCGATGCCGACCTCGCGGATGAGATGCAACCTCCTATCACTTCGAACGGCCAAGAGGCGAAGCCGGAATCTTCGAAGCCGACGCGCATTACGGGAATTCGTCATTGGTCATCCGCTGAATCGAGCACAGTGGTACTTGACCTGGAAGATCAGGTTCAATATGAGGCGCATCGCCTGGGCAATCCCGATCGCATCTATTTCGACCTGCACGACACCGCGCTGGCTCCCGAACTCGAAGGCAAGAGCATCGATATCGGAGACGCCATGCTGGCGCGAGTTCGAATCGCCCAGCCGGTTTCCGGTTTGACACGCCTGGTGTTGCAGACGAAAGGCGATTCGACTTATTCGGTGAGCCTGGAACCGAATCCTTACCGGCTGGTCGTGCAGGTTACGAAAATCGGAGTGTCGCCGAAGAGCCAGATTAATTTGTTCCCTGGAGCCAAAGCGGCGGAGGAGAAACAACTGGCGATCGTTGTTCCTCCGCCTACGAAACAGGACTTGCAAATGCGAGCGCACGTGCCCAAGCTGCGCATCGTGGTCGATGCCGGGCATGGCGGCTGGGATTTGGGCACGGTCGGGCGCCGTGGACTTCTCGAAAAGGATCTGGTGCTGGAGATCGCGCAGCGGCTGGGCAAACTGCTGGAGACGCGGATCGGGGCGGAGGTGATCCTCACGCGCAACGACGACAATTACATACCGCTCGACGAGCGCGCAGACATCGCGAACCGGGCGCACGCGGACCTGTTTATCTCGGTGCATGCGAATTACAGCGACTTGCCTTCGGCGCGGGGAGTGGAAACCTACTACACCGATGTATTCTCGGCTCCAAATGTAAAGGATTCCGAAGACCGTGCCGAAGATGGCGGTAAAGGCCCGACTACGCTGGCCCTGACGGCAACGGAACTGTACGAAAAGATTGAGCAGTCGAGGCGGCTCGCGGTCATTGTGCAGAGGTCGCTTTACGGCACACTTGCGGCCAAGAATCCAGGATTACGCGACCGGGGCGTTAAGGAAGCGTCATACGTGGTGCTTACCGAGTCGACGATGCCGGGAATCCTGGCGGAAGTTTCATTCGTCAGCAGTCCTACGGACGAGCAAAAGCTGCGCCGCGACGGCTACCGCGAACAGATTGCCGAAGCACTCTACCGCGGCATTGCGCGCTACGCGGCGAACTCCCACGGAATCAAGATGGCGAGCGCCGCGAAATAGTCGCACGCTCTATTCCTCGCGGACATAACCACTTTGTCTCGGAAATCACTTTGGCTCGGGCATGGCGCCGTATTTCTTGAACACCGAATCGCGCGAAATCACGCCTTCCAATCGGCGGAAATCAGCGCGGTTGACGACGGGCACGAGGGGATACACGTTGACGTAGCGCAGCGCGGAATCGAGCGGAAGATCAGGGTAAAGACTGGGCAGTGGCTTTACCGGCAGCACGGAAGCAAGCGTGAGTTCGCCCTTGCCTTCGCGGAAGAGGCGTTGCAGTTGATCGCGGGAAATCACGTTCCAGCCGCTGGGGTGGAGGCGCACGAGAAAAAGAGCATCGCTGGAGTCCTGAACGCGCCGGGCACTGTCATCGACGTAATCCTGCGCGTTGAGAATGATTTTCGGCGCAGGCAGGAGCGCATCTTCGATGCGCAGGATAGTTTCTTCCCGTTCTTCTTCGAGCGACGGAAGGATGAGACCATCCTGCCGCGTGAGCAGATCGAAGATCGGGAAGGCCTGCAGGCTGCGTGAGACCAGATAAGAAGCAGTATTGGCCACGATGACGGGAACAATGATCTCGTAGTTGCCGCTGACTTCAAGAACCATGAACACGGATGTCATGGGGACACGGAGGAAGCCGGCAAAGAGCACGCCCATCCCGACCAGCGCATAAGTTCCAGTGGAACCGGCGAAATGAGGAAAGATCAGGCGCTCGATGTCGCCGACTGCGCCGCCGAGCATGGCTCCGACGAAAAGTGCAGGAGCGAACATGCCGCCGGGAGTGCCGCTGACGAACGATAGCGTGGTGGCGACGATTTTAAGAAGCGCGAGCAAGGCGAGAAACCTCCAGACGTACTGGCCGTGCATCGCCTGGTCCATGAAATCGTAGCCGGCACCCATGACTTGCGGAGCGCCGAGAAAACCGATCAGGCCAACCAGAAGCCCGGCGATGGCGGGCTGGAAATATTGCGTCCACCGGGGCAAGGCTTTGAGGCGCGGCCGCAAATAGCCGATCGATTGGGCGAAGGCTACCGAGGCAAAACCACCGACCACGCCGAGGACAACGTAGGCAAGCAACTCGCTGGGGCGCTTGAAGGCGGTTACGGGAATACGGAACAGCGGCTCGCTGCCGAGGAACGAGCGCACGACCACGACGCTGGCTACGGCGGCAAGCACAACCGAACCGAGAATGCCGGCGCTCCATCGGCCGATGACTTCTTCAATGACGAAAAGAACTGCCGAGATGGGGGCGTTGAAGGCGGCAGCGAGGCCAGCAGCCGCGCCGACGGGAGCCATCAGGCGAAGCTTCTCTTTGGAAATATCGACCTGACGACCGAGAGCCGAGGCAATGCTGGCGCCGATCTGCAAAGAGGGGTCTTCGGGGCCGAGGGATTGACCGGAGCCGATTGCGATGGCCGCACAGATAAATTTCCCGACCGCGGTGCGGAACGGGATAAATCCGTTGAAGATGTAAAGGGCGGATTTGGTCTGGTTAACGCCGCTGCCGCGAACGCCAGGAAAAATGTGAAGGACGAGCGCGCCGACAAGAAGCCCGGCGACTGCCGGAACGGCGAACAGTCTCCAACTGTGGCTTTGCGGCAGAGGACCGAGCAGAGCGAGATGCGTCCAGTCGATTGCCAGGCGGAAACAAACCACCGCGAGGCCGGCGAAGATTCCGATAAAAACGGAAAGAATTAGAAAAAATACTTCCTCGTGGAATACGCCTTCCAGCGTGGAAAACAGGCGCTGGCGAAGGTGGAGGCGCACGACCGGCTGTGGTTCGGGAGACGCGGGATGATTGACAATGACGGGTGGAGTGCTCATTGCGGGACGGCCTCGCGCTTTTCGGAGATCAGCAGCAAAGCAAGGTCGAGGCCTTGCGGCTGGCCGCAGGTCTCGGCAGTCTGCTGCTCGATCTGAAAAACCACATCCATGACCGCGTCCGGAAGATCGGTTTCGGCGGGGGATTCGAGATGCTGAAGGTCGGGCTTCACGCTGCTCCAATGCTGTTGCAGGGAGAACAGCGGCGAGGAGAGAGGCGCGGCGGGTTCAGTTGGATTGAGATTCACGTTGGTTTTCTGCGCGCACTCTTTGAGCCGGGATTCGGCCTGAGCGAAATCGGCGGCGATACGGCGATTGCGCTCCGCATCAGAGATATGGCTGTGGAACGGATCCGCATGAAGGACGAGATCGGTCGTAGTCAGCAACTGCCGGGAAGTTTCATCCTGCGGATTTGCACTTACCGTATTGCGCAAGAAACGTTGGGCAAGGGTGTAATCGGCAGAACGGTAGGCAGCCTCTCCCGCGCCGGCGAGCGCCTTGGCGTTTACAGGGTCAAAGCGAAGGACATATTCGTATTGCCCGAGCGCGCCGGAGTAATCCTGGGCCTGGATGAAAAGCTCGGCGGCCTGCAAGTGCCGGGTGGAATCGCGAGGCAAAGACGCAGCCAGAGCGATCAGTTCTGAATCGGCCTGGGCGCGGGCATTTTTCTTTAGAAGATACTCGATCAGTTCGACGCGGGCGCGGTTTCGGTTTTCATCGGAGTCGGAATTCCACACTCCGTACATGGCATTGTGATAGTAGCGAGTGGCGTCGTCGATCGAGCCCCGATGAGCTGCCACGCGCGCCAAGGCAAGGTTCACAGCAGCATCCTGAGGAGTACGCTGCCAGAGTGCGACCAGGTAGGATTCGGCTTCGTCGAGGTAAGCCGGATCGTTGCTGTCGCGCAACGCCCGGGCCAAACTCAGCTGGTATTGGGAATTGCTGGGATCGCAGGTCAGCGCGGCGCGGAAGGCCTCAATGGCATCGTCGTAGTTTCCGGCCGAGGCTTCGGCCAGGCCTTGCTGGTAGAGACTGCGGCCTCTGGCCTGCTGATTGAGCGTGTAGCGGGTGACAAGGTGCCCGACGGCCGCGAAACCAACCACGGCACCGAAAGTGAGAATTAAAAGGATTACCGGTCCAGAACGAGGAATCCGGTTGGGAAGCTTCCACGGCATGTCTCGTACCACGATATCATCTGACGGCTTCGATGAGGGCAATCAGCATAAAGTTGGCGAAGCGCTGCCGCGATTCAGGTAAGATACTTCGTCTGCCGGGAAGATGACGTAGGGGCATTTGCATTTCAGAAATGAATCGCGAATATCACAAGGGATACAGCCAGGAACTGCATCGCGAGATGGAAGCGCTGGTATTTGGACATGCTGGTACGCCTATCGTGGTATTTCCTACGTCGATGGGGAGATTTTTTGAATACGAAGACCGCGGTATGATTGGCGTTCTGGCGTCGAAGATTGATCGCGGGGAGTTGCAGGTCTTCTGCCCGGACGCGGTCGATCTGGAGAGTTGGTACAACAAGCAGGTTCATCCCAAGGTGCGGGTGCTGCGGCATCTGCAATACGAGCGGTATATTCTGCACGAATTTCTGCCCTTCGTGCGATGGAAGAATCAGAATCCAAACCTGGCGATGACGGGGTGCAGTTTTGGCGCGTATCACGCGGTGAATTTTGCGATGAAGCATCCGGATGTGGTGACACACTGCGTGAGCATGAGCGGCGCGTTCGATATTCATCAGTTTCTGGATGGATACTACGACGACGATTGCTACTTCAATTGCCCGCAGGACTACTTGCAGAATCAGAACGACGACTGGTTCCTGAGCCGCTATCGGCAGATGAAAATTGTGCTGGGTTCGGCGGATTGGGACATGTGCCTGGACCAGAACGTGAAATTATCGGCACTCTTGAATGGCAAGGCGGTGCCGCATTGGCTGGATGTCTACGGCGATAATTCGAAGCATGACTGGCCGCTGTGGCTGAGGATGGCGGGAAAATATTTTTAGAGATCAGGGGCTAGCGCGAGATCCTTCGAGTGCGATTGCCGATCGCTAAGGAAGTTTGACATGAAGAAGATTGGCATTTTATTTGGAATGGAAAATACTTTTCCTCCGGCGTTGGTCGAGAAGATCAACTCCATGAATATCGACGGAGTGGAAGCGGAGTTCGTGAAGATTGGCGGCGTTCGGATGGATGAGCCGAAGAAATATGACGTCATCATCGACCGGATTTCGCAGGATATTCAGTTTTACCGCGCGTATCTGAAGAATGCAGCCTTGCACGGGACGATCGTGGTGAACAATCCGTTTTGGTGGACGGCGGACGATA
>JASICF010000596.1 GCA_030044775.1 Candidatus Sulfotelmatobacter sp.
AGGAGCCAATTGAGCTTTCTGGACCAGCACGCCGGCTTTGGGGGTGGACTTCATGGTTTGAGATTACGGCGTTACCGGTCCGGCCACAATTGCAACAACGTGCCAGAGAACTCGAAGCTGGTAATAGGAGGTAACCACCATCTTCGTGCCATATCGACACCTAACCGCAGTTCCTTGATATGCAACAGTTCCGCGAAACCACTAAGGGGTTAATTGAATGAGCGAAGCCTGGTTAGTAGCCACACAAAGCGTGAGAGTCCCGGATGCCAATATTCCTTTGAAACGAGCCCTGGCCGGCCAGAAGCGCCTTTCCCCCGATGAGAGTTACATTTTGCGCATTCTCGCCGAAGCAAGAAGCCCTTTGTTTCCGTCCCAGGTCACCGAGCGAGTGAACTACGAGCTGATCTCAGGGGATCCTTTCACCATGACGGAAGTCGCGATGCGGCTGATGGCAATGCAGGATGCGGTCGATCAGTTGTCGGATGGGAGCTGGACACTTAAGCCGTCCAGCGATAAGACGTCCTAGGCTGCTGCACGAATCGGTCGATCGAGCCGATGCCTTGTGCAGTGATTGGCACCTTCGCATTAATACAAGAACTTCAACGCCACCTGAATCACGCGTGGACTCACGTCCTGCTGGATCTGCCCAAAGTTTGGCGAGCTAATATCTGAAACCGGCAAGCGAAAGTTTGTGTGGTTCAAGAAGTTAAAAAGCTCGCCGCGGAATTGAAATTCTTTGCCCTCGGTTACAGGAATGTTTTTGAACGCCGAAAAGTCCCAATCGGCATAGGGAGGGCCTGCCACGACATTGCGCCCTTCATCTCCAAAAACCTGAAAGCGACCCAGAGGATCGGGTTGAAGCTGCTGAAAGGCGTTCAGGTTCATCCACTCCTGCGGAGTGCGTGGGCCATTGTTAGGATTGCCAATCAGGTTCGGGCGGTTCGCTGAAAATCCGGTGATCTCCGGCGCGGTTCCCTGCAGGGAAACATCGTTGGAATCGAAAACGGTAAATGGAGTTCCGGTCATTGCGGTGACGATGCCGTTCAGTTGCCAGTTACCGAATGCCTGCTGATACCAGTTTGTCGGGTGATTCCAGAACGGAAGATTCCACTCATAACTCAACACGAAACGATGACGCGCGTCGAACATCGAGCGGCCGCGTTCGGCTCCGAGGTCAAAGGGGTTTTGCGCAAGATCATTTTCTCCTGCCACGGGCTGCGACGCCGATCCGGTGATGTTGAACGAAGAAACGTCATCGATCGCGTGCGAGTAAGTGTAGGACCCGAGGAACGATAGACCATGACTGAAGCGCTTTCGCAAGCTCGCCTCAAGCGCGTTGTAGCTGGAGTTGGCGATGCTGGCAATTTCGCCAACAGAACTGTAAACGCAATGATTCGGCTGGGCGAACGTGCAGCCAGAATAAAGTCGCCGCTGGTTGACATTGTTTTCGTTCGAGATCGGCTGGCCATCCACCATGCCCGGGATGAAGATCGTCGGATCGCCCTCAATAAAGCGCGGCAACCGCACGCCGGTTGTTCCGACATAGCCGACCTGCAAGAGCCAGTCCTGGCCCAACGATCGCTGCACGTTCAGGTTCCAATCCTGAGCGTACGGAAGATGCAGATTGCGCTGCACGACGAGCAGGGTCATCGGTTCGGGAAAAGCCTGGCTGAATGGGTTCGGCGTGTAAAACGGGTTTGCAAATGTGTTGATGGGAAAACTGATTTGCTGTGTCTTTAGAAAAGGCGGCGAACTCACCGGATCTTGCAGCGGGCCGCCTTCGCCGGTGTAGTAAGGCTCGTAGAAAATTCCGTACGAAGAACTGATGACGGTTTTTGCGTTGCCGCGCGGATCCCACGCTAATCCGACACGTGGAGCGAACCCGGTGAACTGCGTGGGAATCAAGCCTGCGGGCACGCCGGGATCGCCGGGATAAAGAAGCCCCTTGGGCGCTGTGGGCATCACTTTCGACTGCGCGCCGGGAACAAACAGATTCACCTCGTTGTGGTTTTCTGTGGCCGGGAACGGAAGTTCGTAACGCAGGCCGTAATTCAACGTCAGTCGCTGCGTAAGTTTGTATGTGTCCTGGGCGTAGGCGTCCACTGCGCGATCGCGAATCTCGCGGGCGAAATTTCCGCCGCCCTGCAAGAAGACGACCGGATTGCCGGAAAGAAAGCTGGCGAATCCATCGCTGTATGGAAATGTCGAGAAGACGAAGAATCCATTGCTTGCGATCCCCTGCAAAGCGTTGATCTGGTCACGCCGGTAACCGGCGCCAAATTTGAAATCGTGGCGCCCGTGAACCCAACTCAGCGAGCCCGAAACATCGAATGTATTCTGATACGTGTAACGAGGTCCGGTGATGGGATCGCCGACCGAAGCGTAGCCTCCGATTTGGACGAACGGCGGCCCGGCAGCCAGCGGCAAAGTCGGAGCGTATTGAAAACCCAAGTCGGAGGGCGACTCGTGATTCAAGTGTTCGTCGAGCAAAAAGGTGTTGCGCAAAAATGAAAACCGTGTGACGCCGATCATGTTCGGCGAGAACACATGAGTTTCCTGCGAGACAAAGTTTTGCGCGCGGTCATATTCCCCGACCGGGAAACCGGGTACATTGGCGCCGACCGGAGATAAAGGATCCGTAGTTGGGCCGGCGCTGTACATGTAGCGGAAATTTAACGTGTCGGCGACAGAGAGATAATGATCAACTCGCACCCCGAACTGATCGTTGTTCTCTACAAGCGTCTGCGTTCCGATGTATCCATTTTCGCCGCTATTCGGAGAGGGAAAGAACGCCAGCACATTTTCAGCAACGGGATTGATGGGCGTGAAAATCGTCATCTTGTTGAAAGGGACTGGCGCGCCGAAAAATGTAAGCTGCTGCTGCGCGTTCCTGCACATGCCTGCGCTATTGAAACCGGCCGTGCACTCTTCCGCGAAGTTGCCCTGCCGCTCGGCGGCCGACGGAACCGTTGCCGGAACCGATTCGCCCTGCCGGTTGCGGAAACCTTCGTAATATCCAAAGAAAAAAGTCTTGTCCTTGATAATTGGCCCGCCGAAAGTTGCGCCGAATTGGTTCTGTTTCAGCGGCTGAACCGAGCGTGTGAAATAGTCCGAGGAATCCATGGCGTCATTGCGCAAGAATTCCCAGAGGGCTCCGTGAAAAGAATTGGTACCGCCACGCGTGATGATGTTGGTAGTAGAGCCGGTGTTGCGGCCGAATTCTGCATTGGCGTTGTGCGTCATGATGCGGAATTCGTCGATCGCATCGATTGGCGGCTTGAGTACGAAGCCGCCATCCACCGCGCTGACGTTGTCGGCCCCATCGATCAGAAAATTATTCGACTCTGGCCGCTGACCATCGACCGCGTAGGCCTGATTCTGTCGTGCAGGACCGCCTGCTTCGAGAAGCCCCGGCGTCAGCGGCACAACGCCGGGTTGCAAAACGCCAAGTTGAGAGAAATTGCGTCCGTCCAACGGCAGGTCGAGAATCTCGCTCTGCATCACGGTTTCGCCGAGAGTCGATGTATTTTGCACCAGCGCAGCATTTGCATTGACTTCGACTCGCTGCGTTTCCGAACCGACGCGAAGATGAACAGCAATCGTGGCGGTTTCGTTCACGTCGAGAGAAATTCCTTCTTGCACGTACTTCTCGAATCCGGTTGCGGTGACTTCAAGCCGGTAGTGTCCGACGGGAAGCTCGAGCAGCAAGTAGCTGCCGGTATGATCGCTGGTTGTTGTGCGAATGAGGCCGGTCTCAATTTGTTTGACCGTAACTACCGCCGACTGTACAACGGCTCCACTGGTGTCACTGACCGTGCCGTGAATGTTGGCAGTAATTTGCTGCGCCCTGGCCGCTACTGTTGAGAAGACGAGCAGAAACGAATACGCCAAAGCTTTTTGAAGTTTCACGTATCCCACCGTTCCCTCACAACGTGCTCCAATGCCTTCGCGCACCGCAGCGCAGCGCGAAAGGCGCAACTTTTTTCGAAGTGATCAAAGAACCCCAAGGCTCGCCGATTATCAGGAGTCAACTGCGGAGGGTCAATAATCGGAATGAATTATTTGGAGGGACAAACGAATAGAAACAACGCCGATTTACCCTCTAAGGTTTCGACCAGCGAGTAACTGACCCGGAACACAACATTCCTTGCGGCTCTGTTACCGCTTGATTTGTCGCACATTCCACACAACTTCTTCAGGTGTGCGCCGGCCGCCGTGCCCGGAACCGGAAAGCCCGTGAGATCTTCTCGATCTCCAACACTTCAAAACCCGCATTCTGCAAGCGCTCGCCGAAAGTTCCCGGATCAATCGGGACTAACGTGTCCCCAATGTGAATGATCTTCATGAACCAGCTCTGGAGGCTGTCACTCCCCACAAAAAAACCTCCCGGCTTCAGCACACGACACACTTCGCGCAAGACTTGGTTTTGAAGTTGAGGCGAAGGAACATGATGCAGCATGGTGAAGGAAACGGCCGCTGAGAACTCTGAATTTCCAAACGGCATTTCCGTCGCGTCGCCCTCAACGACTTGTACATTGCTTTTGCGGA
>JASICF010000597.1 GCA_030044775.1 Candidatus Sulfotelmatobacter sp.
TGTTTCGGCTTCGAAGAGCGCGGTGTTATAGATGAGGCGGCAGAGCAAGCCTTCGCTCCGGTCATCAATAACCATGCAAAGCTCAAACTTCGTGGCGCCGGTTTCGACTTCGATGCAGGTCAGGTCCCATTCGGGCGAAGCCGAGGCCAGCGGAGGCTCCAGCGAAAATAAAACTTGAAAGAGCGGGTTGCGTTGCGGATCGCGTTCGGGATGAAGTTCGGCAACCAGGCGATCCAGAGGAACTTCATCATGAGAAAGCGCTTCGAGCGTAAGCGCACGCACGCGTTCTAACAACTCGCTAAAGGTGGGATCGCCGGAGAGATCGGTGCGTAAAGGAACGGTATTCAGAAAATAACCGAGCAGGTTTTCCGTCCCGGGATCATGGCGGCCTGCCGTATTACTGCCGACGAGGATATCTTCCTGGCCGCTATAGCGGTAAAGCAAAACCTTAAACGCGGCCAGAAGAGTCATGAATAGCGTAACGCCCTCGCGCTGGCACAATTCACGCAGCGCCTCGCTCAACGATTGCGGCAGCAAAACGGAATGCATCGCTCCGGCAAAGCTCTGGACCGGCGGAGCAGGATGGGCAACCGGCAAATTCAGCGCAGGTAAAGGACCAGCCAAACGTTGGCGCCAATAGCGCAGATTGTGGCCGAAGGCGGGGCTCTCCACTTGTCCGCGCTGCGACACGGCGTAATCGGCAAACTGAAAAGGCAGGTCGGGCAGGGACGAGCCTTCGTTTCTCGAAAAGGATCGATAGAGAGAAACAAGTTCGGGCAGAAATATGCGATAACCGCTGAATCCATCGAAAATCAGGTGATGCAGCGTCACGTAGAGGCGATGCTCGTCATCCGCCAGGCGAACAAGTTTCGCCCGCAAGAGCGGACCGTGCTGTAGATCAAAGGGGATACGGGCATCGACGGTAGCGAGCCGAATCGCTTCTTTCTCGCGCTCGGCCGCAGCGAGAGAACGGAGATCGGCCTCCGGAAGCTTTACTTCGAACGGCGGCAGAACCTGCTGCACAGGCTCTCCATCGATGACCGGGAAAACTGTGCGCCACGCTTCGTGACGACGGACAATTTCCGTGAATGCCCGTTCCAAGGCGCGCACATCGAGAGCGCCGCGATGGCGCACCGTGAAAGGTTCATTGTAGAGAGCGGTATCAGGCGCAAGCTGCGCGTGCAGCCAGAGTTGCTGCTGGGCATAGCTCAGCGGTACGGGCGCAGCAGAATTACGCGCGAGAATTTGCCGGGACTGCTCCAGGGCAGTCTCCGGCCGGCTCCGGAAATAAGTTTCCAGAAGTTGCTTGCGCCGGGACTCGGTCAATATTTCGGACATCGTAATCCAGCGAACCCTCGATACCACGACCATGAAGCGGCCGCATCTCGATCCAGTTCAAGGGTTCCGATCATGCAACGGGCACCCGCTCCGGTTCACTCGCAGTCAGGGGCCCGCGTCGTGATGCCATCGCGAACTCGTAGATCCTTTCGAGCATCCGGATATTCTGCTCGGCGGTATATTTCTGCTCGAACTCCTGCCGAGCGCAGCGCGCCATTTTCTCAATCTCGGATGGATGGTCCCAGGCCCATTGCACCTTGCTCCGCAAATCCTGAGCGTCACCCGGGGTGAAATGCAGCCCGGTAACGCCGTCAGCGATGATCTCCTGCATGGCCCCGAGACGCGAACCGATGACCGGAAGGCCGCAAGCGAAAGCTTCGGCGATGGTAACGGGAAAGCCTTCATACCATTCGCTGGGAAAAATCAGGAAGCGCGCATTTTTCATGGCGGCGAGAGTTTCGGCGCGAGGCAGACGTCCGCGATAAACAACCGAATTGACATTGCCGGCTTGCTTTTCTTTTTCGATTAATTCGCGGCAAACGCCGTCGCCGATGATGTGCAAAGGAATGTTCTGGACACTTTTCCACGCTTCAAGAAGAGTGGGCACACCCTTCGATGGAACGAGGCGGCCGACAAATAGAGCATACTCGCCAGCCGCGGTCCTGGCGCCCGGATCGGGCAACACAAAATTTGGTTTCACGCAGACGCGTTCTGCAGGCAGGCCCCCGGAAATCAACTTGCGGCGGGAAAACTCGGTGAGCGCGATGTAACAATCGACCATGTTCGTCCAAGTGCGCGCGCGGCGATGAAGATCGACCATGAGCGTGAGGGTCGCCGTTCCCAGCTTCGATCCTTGATAGCAGCCATAGCGAATGCCGCGAAGGACGCTGTGGTCCAGACACTCCTCGCAGACCTTGCCGGCACGATACAACTCGGCGGAGGCACAGAGAAGGCGGTAGTTATGCAGAGTCTGAACCACCGGCACGCGCTCGTGGCGGCAGGCGTAGTAGATCGAGGGAGACATGCGCGGAAAAAAATTGTGGATGTGGACCAGGTCCGGGCGCGATTTTTGCAATATGCCAAGAAACCGGCGATACCAGCGGCGCGACCAGACACAATCGACGGCCATGCCGATTTTTTTCACGATGGCGTCGGGATACACGTTTTGCTCCTCGACCTGTATGACGCGATGGCCGTGCTCGCGCAGCAGGCGCGCCTCCGAGTCGAAAACCTGATCTTCGCCGCCCGGGATCAGGTAGTGGTTATGAACCGAGATGATAGAAAGACGGCCCATGGCATCACGCAATGAAATCAGATCAGAATGCGGCCTCTGCCCGCTGCGGAACGGACAATTTCCCTCCGGGCGCGTCGACTGCCGATAGCTTGCGCTCCAGCAAGACAAATGCGACCGCGACGTAAAGCACGTTCGACAACACCATGCTCCAGATCACACCGTGCAAACCGTAATAACGCGTGGCCGGAATACCGAAGACAAGGGCCACAATACTGGCCGCACCATTCGCGAAAAAAAGCGACCGCGGATACTCCATCGCGCGCAGCACGATTGCCGGACCAAGGGCGGCGCTCCAGATAATGGTCTCCGCTGCAAACAGCGGAAGCAACGAACTGGCGTTCATGTACTTGCCCGCATAGAGCAAGCCGAAGATCGGACGTCGCAGAGGAATCAACACCATCCAATAGGCAAGGGCGCCGCCAACAAATAGTCCTGTGAGTTTGCGGGTCAGGGCATTCGAACCGGCACGTCCCTCGGAACCTTGAACTCGAGCGGCGAAGGGAAGAAAAAGCATAGATAAGGCCGCGTAGGTTTGCAAAACCGGGCCCCCCAGGTTCATGAGAGCGCGCAACTCCGCGGCGACTGCGAGGCCGGAAAATTTGCTGACCACCGGAATGTAGACGTAGGTCGGAATCCAGCCGACAATGCACGTGCCCAGCGCCCACTTGCCATAGCTCCAGTGCTTGTTCCAGGTTTCGCGCAAGCGCATGGGCGCGGTGGCGGGTTCGAGCTTTGCCTGTAGCTGGAAGAACATGATGATGCCGCCGATGAGAGCGGCGAACCCCATGACCAGAAACGCGGTAAAGGCGGACAGCCTTCCCAGTTTGTAGATCAGAAACGAACCCGAGATAACCAGCAGGCAATAAAAAGAGGAACCGAAGGCCGCCGGGCCGGGGGAAAGCTTGAGGTAGAAACTGCGGCGGCCGAGGGCATGGATCAGGATGAAGGGCGTCGCTGCCGTCATTCCGGCGAAGGCGAGCGCTGCAACCGGCGAGTGCCACCAGATCTTTGCAGAAATTGCGATCACGGCCATCATTACGCAGATGACCGCGGAGACTCCCCAGTGCAGCCAGAAATTGGATTTCAGATATCCGCGAAGATTCTTGCTGTAAGTCGTCCCGGAAAAGACCGATAAAGGCTCAAGCAGCAACGCCTGGTAGAGAAATGTGACCAGAATAAAAATGCTGAAGACCAGCGCGTAGGCGCCGTATTGCGTGGGCGACATCCAGCGGGCAAGCAGAATGCCGAGCAGAAAATTCGATCCGGAGTAGAGGCCGAAATCGAGAAGCGCCAAGCCGCCCTTGGTAACCCACGGAAAAAACTTCTCGGTGAGAAAACGACGGCTCAATAGTGGTATCCGTTCTGCCGCCGTACTCTCGGCAGCCGTTTCGTCTTGTAGATTCAGCGGCACCGGCGCTCCTTCATTTCAATCTCCAGTTTTCATTTTCATTCAAGGCCATCTGATCGCGACGCCCCGGATCCCTTGCTTGGCGCGGGATTTTCAGGGGGAACTCAATGCGCCCGCGCGATCCTCCGGTGAGTACCGCGAAAAGTCACGGGGCGAGTGGGCCTCATCGAGCTTTGCGCGCAAGGTAGCGGCAAGCTGCCGGACATTGGGCTCGTTCAGGATGTTGCCGTGGTCACCGTCGATCTCGAGGACCTCAAAACCCCCAAGCGCGAATTGACGCCACCCGTTTTGCAAGCCATCGAGACCGCGAAGGGCCTTTTCGCTGGCGCGGAATAAAGTAACCGGCACGGAGACTTCGCGC
>JASICF010000598.1 GCA_030044775.1 Candidatus Sulfotelmatobacter sp.
TGCCACGCCGTGCAAGCCTATGACGTGCTCGACGGAGCCCTCACGATTTCGCAGGCATATTCCTATTTTCCGACGCGGACGATCCATGTGGTTGTGGTAGATCCGGGAGTGGGCACGGCGCGCAGACCAATTATTGCGTCGAGCGATAAGTACCATTTTGTCGCGCCCGACAACGGCGTGCTATCGTTGGTCTACGCGCGCGAAGAGCGGATGCATGTGCGCCACGTCACTTCAGAGCATTATTTTCTCCAGCCGGTGAGCAACACATTCCATGCGCGAGATATCTTTGCCCCGGTCGCGGCATACCTTGCCAAAGAGGTCGAGTCGCAAAAGTTTGGCGATGAAGTCGAGGACTATATTCGCTTCAACGCGCCTAAACCGAAAGCCGTCGATCAGAATCGGCTGCGCGGGGTGGTTTTGAAAGTCGACCGTTTTGGCAACCTCATCACGAACATTACGCCGCAAGATGCTCCGATGCTGTTTCTCGAGGGCGCGAAACGCTTCAAGATCTCGGTGGGCAGCCGCGAAGTGACGGAACTTCACAAAGCATATGCGGAAGGCTCACCTGGAGAAGTTTTCGGCATTCTCGGAAGTATGGGATTCCTTGAGATTGCCGCGAATCGCGGCGCCGCTGCTCAACTCACGGGAGCCGGCAAAGGAACCGACGTCAACATTATTCTCGGAGAAGCTGCGGCCGCCGGGAAAAGCTAAGAAGCCTTCGCTTTGGGGTGAGCGTAGCGATCCATTTCTCCGGTCCACTTCAAGAATCGCCACATACTTGATCGTTCTCTCCATAAAAATTCCCAGAACTCGATAAAGCCGATCTGCGTCATCTTGACGCCGCAGTAGGTCTCGATGCGCCATAAAAGATAAGGGCTGCGCCAGGGAGCCAGACGGTGGCCCTTCGTGGCATTCCATAGAAAGCGCACGGCGTGGAGCATGGGATCATCATAATCAGAATGTTGCCGGGCGGCTACGGCTGCTGCGTTTTCCCGCCGAAGGCGGCAGAAGTGCACCGTGTTAAAATCGGTTCTCCGCCAGTGATTTCGCGCCATGCCCGACGCCGACTCCCGCCAGAACGCCGAAACCCACTACTATGCCGCGCTTGATCTGATGGCAGATGGAAAACTGGAAGAAGCAGTTTCTGCCTACCGTGAGTCGCTGACGGCCGATCCTGCCTTCACCGAAGCAATGCATGGCCTCGCTCGTGCATTACAAGATTTGCAACGCTACGACGAAGCGATCGCGGTTGCGCAGAAGATTGCCGAACTCGACCCCGACGATGTTCTCGCCCACACCAGCTTGTCCGTGCTGTATCAGAAAAAAGGAATGATTCCAGAGGCTGAGGCCGAAGGCGCGAAGGCACGGGTGCTGGGATGGAAGCAGCAGTTGAAGAAAGGCTAGCCTGCGGGGGCTCGATTTTAGTTCTGCGGAATCCAGCCAAGTCGATACGAGCTACCGCGTAATTTCAACAGCTGAATTGCGAGGCCCCCTCAACCATGTAGACCGGCAGACCACGAGGACTTCGCGTTGGTCGTCACCAAGAGACTCGGATATAGTAACCCCGTGTCAACGACGGAGATTAATGCTCAACCAGCCACAGCCGCCAGAGACGGCGGCGCCTCCGGATCTGGGCGCTTGCTTTGCCTTGATATCTACCGCGGCCTGATGGTCGCGGCCATGATCGTCGTGGACAACCCCGGGAGCGATGAAAATGCCTATTGGCCCATCATGCACGCCAAGTGGAATGGTTGGACACCCGCCGATTTCATCTTTCCTTCTTTTCTCTTTCTCGCGGGGATTTCTCTGGTGTACTCGTTCGAGGCTCGCCGGCGGCGCGGAGAAACCAACAGGCAGATTCTCTGGCATGCCTTCAAACGGAGCCTGATCCTCATCGCCATCGGATTGCTCGTCAACGCCTCGCCGATTTACGGGCTGGACATTCACAGTTGGCGTTTCGAGGGCGTCACCCAGCGGATTGGGCTCTGCTATTTCTTCGCTGCGATTCTGGAATTGTGGGCCGGGCGTCGCGGCCAGGTGCTGGCCTTGTTCGCGTGTCTGTCTGGCTATTGGGTTCTGCTGCGCTTTGTGCCCGTGCCTGGTGCGGGTCTTCCAGGTAGAGATATCGCGTTCATGGACCCAGTGCAAAATCTCCCCGCGTGGCTCGATCGAAAATTGTTTATGGGTCATCTTTACGACCAGACCCGAGACCCGGAGGGAATTATTCACACGATTCCAGCAATCGGAACGACGCTCGTCGGAGTATTGGCAGGTCACTGGCTCAAATCGAAGCGGACTACATCGCAGCTCATTGTTGGTATGGTCCTCTTTGGAATTTTGGGAATGCTCAGCGGCGAAGCCTGGAATCGTTGGTTCCCGATTAACAAAAACCTGTGGACCAGTTCGTTTGTGCTGTTCAGTGGTGGCTTCTGCCTGTTGTTCCTGGCGCTGCTTTATTGGATAACCGAGGTGAAGCGGTGGCGCGGGAAATGGACCATGCCCATCCTGGTCTTCGGAATGAATGCGATCACGGGGTTTGTCGCTGACTCCCTGATCTACGGTCCGGGCTATACGTTCACCGCGGCCGGGGCTAACGGCGCCAAAATGAGTTGGCACGAAGCGGCACAATCGTATTTGGAAACGGCTGGTTTGAGTGTCGCCAACGCTTCCCTGGTCTATTCGCTGGGAGCGGTGCTTATCTGCTGGATCATGCTGTGGTTCTTGTGGCGGAAGAGAATTTTCCTGAAAGTGTAGAAGGGGTGGCCCATCCTTTCCGGAAACTGCCCTGAGCGAAGGCGAAGGGGTGGGTAGACCCCCGATTACAATCCGCAGAAATGCGCGTGAAGAATCGAATGAGCGACGGCCCGCAGGCGCGAAATCACGTGCGGGCGAATAACATGATCCCACCCTTCGCTAAAGGCAGGCGAAAGGATGGGGCAACCTGCTACAACTCGTACTTCTTCATCAAATGCCGGAACGAACGATAAGAGATGTGGAGCAGGTCAGCGGCTTTGGTTTGCACTCCATTCGAGCGGTCGAGCGCGCTCTGCAGTAAGCTGCGCTCGATGCCGGCGACGTAGCCTTCCATGCCCACGCCATCGGGAAGCACGGCGCCTGGTGGCACGTCGAGTGAAGCGCCGGCGATGCCTGCGCCCGCTGCAGCAGCGCGGGCTTTCGCTTTTTCGGCGGGGAGTTCGACGTGCAATTCGTCGGTCATTTCCAGAGCGACCGCACGCTCAACAGTGTTTTCGAGCTGGCGCACATTGCCCGGCCATTCATATCCGCAAAGCGCTTCGAGCGAATTCTTGTTGATGCGCAGGATGCTGCGATTGGCCGCGGCCGCGTATTTCTTGAGGAAGTGATTGGCCAGCAGAGGAATATCCTCGCGGCGCTCCCGCAGATTGGGCACGCGAATGGGAATTACGCTGAGGCGATAGTAAAGATCTTCCCGGAACAGGTTTTCGGCAACCGCTTTATCCAGGTCGCGATTCGTGGCCGCAATCACACGCACATCGACAGGAATCTCGCTGGTCCCTCCGACCGGGCGAACCGTGCGCTCCTGTAGCACGCGCAGCAGCTTCACCTGCATGGCAAGAGTCATTTCGCTGATTTCGTCGAGAAACAGCGTTCCCCCGCTGGCGACTTCAAAAAGTCCCCGCTTGTTCTGGTTTGCTCCGGTAAATGCGCCCTTGAGATAGCCGAACAACTCGCTCTCGAGTAACGTTTCAGGGAAAGCACCGCAGTTTACTGAGACAAACGGCTCGGTGGCTCGCGGCGAGCAGATATGCACGGCGCGGGCCACCAATTCTTTTCCCGTTCCGCTTTCTCCGTGAATAAGAACTGTGCTGGCAGTCGAGGCGACCGTGCGCACAGTCTGTTTCAGCTTTTCCATAGCCGCGCTCGAACCCACGATGTTATCGAGCGAATTATGCGAAGCGGCGTCGCGGCGCAGGGCGAAATTTTGCTTGCTGAGAATCGCTTTTTCCAGAACCCTGCTGATGGCGAGTTTGATTTCGTCCACCAAGCCCGGGGTCTTGCGGATGTAATCCGATGCGCCGCCCGCTTTCACCGCTTCGACAGCGGCCTCGTAATCATCCACCGCGGTGATCAGAATGACGGGCGAATCGGGCGAAACCCGGTGCGCATGGCGCAGCACTTCGACGCCATCGATATTCGGCATCTTGATATCGGTGATGATCAGATCGTAAAGAGCGCCATCGATTTTGTTCTTCGCCGCCTGGCCCGACTGCACGGTTTCGACGCGATGGCCTTCGCGGCGCAGAGCAATGTCGAGCATTTCGCAGATCGAACGCTCATCGTCGCAAACGAGGATGTTAGCCATGCACCCTCCCTTCCGCGGCGGCTTTCGCGAGCGGAGCGGCAACTGCGGAGGAAGGCATGCCTTGTTCGGGCTCGGAATTTTCTGTCATTCCGAAGTTCTCCGGCTCGGAAGTGGTGGAACTCGCGCGTTCGGCGTCAAAGCGGCGAAGCCGCAAAATGAAAGTCGTCCCCTTGCCTGGCTTCGATCGAGCCCAGACTTTCCCTTCGTGCGCCTGCACGATCTGATACACAACCGCTAATCCGAGGCCGGTGCCGCCTTCGAAATTGGATTGGAACGGTTCGAAAATCTTTTCCGTCTGTTGCGGCGTCATACCCGTTCCGGTGTCGGCAAAACTGACTTGCCAGTCGTCGCCCAGCCGCTCGATGGATGCGGTGAGAGTTCCGCCATCTTTCATCGCGCGAACTGCATTTTCCGAAAAATTCCAGAACACCTGTTTGATCTTGTCGCCATCGGCGAGTGCCCATGCCTCTTTGACGGCAATGCGGCTATCGATTGCGATTCGCGTGTTCTCGGCTGTCATGCGGTGCCGGACCAGCGTGAGCGTGTCTTGCAAGAGAAGTACGAGATCGACTTTGTCGAAGCGATACTGTTTGCCGCGCGAGTAAGCCAGGAAATCGGTGATGATGCCGTTCAAGCGCTGCGATTCGCGCGTCACAATTTCGAGCAGGTGCCGATGCTCTTCGCTCATCTCCGGTATTGCGGAAAGCATGCTCACCGAGCCGGCGATCGAGGTCAGGGGATTGCGAATTTCGTGGGCTATGGCTGCAGCCAGCCGGCCCACGGCAGCCAGCCGATCCTGCATGCGAACTTCGCGCTCCAACCGGCGAATCTCGGTTAAGTCATCCAAGGCATACAAGTAGCCGGATGAGCCGCCATCAGCAACGTTCAGGGCTGCTACCCTGATTCGAACGGTCTTGCGAAATGAGCCGGGTAGATCGAAGCGCACCTCGGCATGGGTCCGCGATTCGCCATTGGCAAGGGATCGAGAAAAAATGCGCTAACCGGTTTGCCGAGCAAATCCGCGGGAGTGCGCTCAAGAAGTTTTTGTGCCGCGCTGTTCACCAGGGTAATCCGCCCGTCGAGGCCGGTGGTGATCAAACCGCTGCTGATGGACTGAATGATGTTCTCGTGCAGTATTTGCAGATCTTCCAAGGCGCCGCTTGCATTCTCGAGTTGGACGCCCACTTGCCGCAATTTCGCGGCCAGGAGACCGGTGAGATATGCCACGGCAAGAAATGCGGACAAGTGGACAAAGATCAGCCCTTGCAGAGCCTTCAACTCGGGATGCGTTGTCCCATAGGAACGCACTACCCCGTAGTAGGCAAGTTCGAGGGTCGTACCGTAAAGGATGAAAGCGAGGGCCGCAATCAGATGCGCCCAAACACGAGGCAAAAGGATGCCTGCAACTATGATGACCAGTGGATAGAGAACGTTCAGAGAACTGTCCCACCCTCCGGTCTCATGCACCACCAGGCTCACCATCACGAGATCGGTCAGCACTTGCAACGCAGCCTGCAGGCGGTGCTCGCGCCAGAAGGAAAGGAGCAGGACGTAAAACAGAGAGACAGTGAACCAGAACAGCATCGTGCTGAGGAAAAGGCGCAGAGGTATGCGCGTCGGAGTGAGCCGCGCGATCGTCAGTTCAATTCCGAGCAGGAAAGTAAGGATCAGGATCCTTACCTTGACCAGCCACGCCAGCCAATTGCGCTCGTCGAATGTTGCTTGCATCCGGGTTCCGCTACCCTTGAAAAAGAATTCTGACCGCGAGCCGCTACTGAGACGTGCGGCGTCGAGGATTCGAGAAGGCGACGCAAGTTTGCGCCGCCTTCAGTCAAAGTTATTTAGCCGGCCAATTTTGCAATCATGGCAAACAGCGGCATGTAGAGAGAAATGACGATTCCGCCGATGGTTAAGCCCAACATGCCAATGATGATGGGTTCCAACATGGCGAGCATGTCCCGGGTTGCCGCATCAACTTCTTCTTCGTAGAAGTCGGCAATTTTCTGCAGCATGCTGTCCATTGCGCCGGTCGCTTCGCCAACGCCGATCATTTGCGTCACCATGTTGGGAAACACTCCGCATTCCTTGAGGGGGTCCACGATGGTCCGGCCTTCTTCGATGGCTTTGCGAACTTTCATGAGCGCTTCTTCCAAGACAGCGTTGCCGGAAGTTTTTGCCGTGATCGACAGGCCTTCGAGAATCGGAACACCGGAAGTGATCAACGTACCCAGCGTGCGGGTGAAGCGCCCGACCGCAATTTTCCGGAGCAGCGAGCCAATCACCGGTATTTTGAGCAGGGTTTTATCGAAATAGTAACGACCTGCCTGAGTTTTCCGGATCTGCCCCATGCCAAAAATGACTCCACCGACTATGAGGCCGACCAGCCACCAGAACTGTTGCACAAAGCTGCTCATTCCGATCACGATCCGCGTCGGAAGCGGGAGGGCCACCCCTAATCCAGCGAAGAGGTTGGAGAAGATCGGCACTACCCATTTCAGTAGAGCGGCGACAATGAGGACGGCAATCGTTACCACCGCAATGGGATAAATCAACGCTGATTTAACCGCCGACTTTAAGCGGACCGCCTTTTCCACGTAAGTCGCCAAGCGCTGCAGAATAACGTCGAGAATACCGCCCGTTTCGCCCGCCTCGATCATGTTGGTCGTGAGGTCGTCGAAAACCGCAGGATATTGCCGCATTGCATTTGCCAGCGTCGAACCGCCTTCCACCGTAGTGCGAACGCCGGTCAGGGTTTTCTGAAACGCCTGACTTTCCTGGTTGGCCGCCAGGATTTCAAGACACTGTACCAGCGGCAATCCGGCGTCAATCATGACGGAGAACTGGCGAAAGAAGATCGCAATATCCTTGACCTTCACCTTGCCGGAGCCGAAGGTCGGAAGTGCAAACTCCTTTCCCTTCTCACGGATGGCGCCGGGGGTGATCCGTTCGCGACGCAGTTGTTGATTGAGCGACTGTTTGTTTGGCGCGGTTCGCTCTCCGCTGACCTTTTGCCCCGAAGCATCTTTGCCCGAAAATGTGAAGACTGGCATGTTCTTAGTTCTCCTCTGTTTCGTCTACTGCACTACTTCGATGCTGTTCTTCTTAGCCGTTCGTCTTAACCGTTCTTGCCTGCTGCACGTGTCTTGCTACCGCTTGGCAGGAGCGGCGGCTTTCGCCATGGTCGCCCCCGCGCTGGTCGGCCGATTCAGGAGGCTGGCGCCGCGGTTGATCATCTCCTGCAACTCATCTTGATTACTGGAGCGCTGCAGAGCTACTTCCAATGAAATCTGTTTTTGGAAGTAGGCCGTTGCCAAAGCCTGATTGAACGTCTGCATCCCGAACTTGTCCTGTCCGGATTGCATCGCCGAATACACCTGGTGAATCTTGTCTTCACGGATCAGGTTGCGCACGGCGGGATTGGGAATCAAAATCTCCATGATCATGGAGCGCCCCTTGCCGCTGATGGTCGGCAGCAAGCTTTGGCACATGATGCCTTCGAGCACCAGCGAAAGCTGGGCCCGAATCTGCGGTTGCTGGTGCGCCGGAAAGACGTCGATGATGCGGTTAATGGTGGACGTCGCCGAGTTGGTGTGCAGAGTGCCAAAAGTTAAGTGGCCGGTTTCTGCGATACGCAGGGCGGACTCGATGGTTTCCAGGTCGCGCATTTCTCCGATCAGAACGACGTCAGGGTCTTCACGGAGCGCGGCGCGCAACGCGTCGGAGAAGCTCTTGGTATCGGCGTGCAATTCGCGCTGGTTGACCACACAGTTCTTATTCATGTGCACGAATTCGATAGGGTCTTCGATGGTGAGGATGTGATCGTGGCGCTCGCTGTTGATCTTGTCGATCATGGCCGCGAGGGTGGTCGACTTACCTGACCCTGTGGGTCCTGTTACCAGGACCAAGCCGCGCGGCTTGTCGCAAAGCTTGCTCACGACCGCCGGCAGGCCAAGTTGGTTGAAGGACTTGATTTCGAAAGGAATTAACCGGAAAACCGCCGCGGTTGCGCCTCGCTGGTTGAAGACGTTGGCACGAAAACGGGCGAGGCCTTTCAATCCGAAGGAGAAGTCAAGTTCGAGGCTCTCTTCGAAACGATGCTTCTGCGAATCCGTCATGACGCTATAGGCCAACTGCTTCGTCTCGGCTGGCGTCATCTGGGGAAGATCCAGCGGGACCAAGTGTCCGTGAACGCGGATCTGGGGCGGAGAATTGGTGGTGATGTGAAGATCACTGCCGTTCATCTCCAGCATTCTTTTCAACAAATCGCTAAGCGACAGGCCCATAGTCGTGATTCCTTTTCCTCTCGAATGAACTAGTGAATGGTTTCGCGAGCAACTTCTTCCAAAGTAGTCATGCCCGCAGCCACTTTGATCAAACCGCTGCGTCGCAACGTGATCATGCCCCGTTCGATCGCCTTCTTTTTCAATTCGACCGCCGACGCTCCCACCAGCACGAGTTCCTTGATCT
Organism: Candidatus Sulfotelmatobacter sp.; assembly: GCA_030044775.1. Classification (GTDB taxonomy): domain Bacteria; phylum Acidobacteriota; class Terriglobia; order Terriglobales; family Acidobacteriaceae; genus Sulfotelmatobacter. Next base: position 8,810 of record JASICF010000598.1, read on the forward strand.
CGTCGTCGACTTCCATGACCTCGTACAAACCGCAGCGGCCTTTGTAGCCGGTGTTGTTGCAAACTCCGCAACCTTTGCCTTTTTGAATTTTCACCGTCTTGGCCTCCTCCGGCGTGAACCCTTCTTCGATGAGCGCCGGCACCGGAACTTCGACCACCTGCGCGCAGTCCTTGCAAATGCGCCGAACCAGGCGCTGCGCGCAAATGAGGTGAACGGAGGTTGCTACAAGGAACGGCTCAATGCCCATATTCATCAATCGCGTAATGGTTTCGGGCGCGCCGTTGGTGTGCAGCGTAGACAAAACCAAGTGACCGGTGAGAGCGGCTTTGATGGCAATTTCCGCGGTCTCAAAGTCGCGGATTTCGCCCACCAGAATGATGTTAGGGTCCTGCCGCAGGAATGAACGCAGGGCCGCGGCAAAATTCAGGCCGATCTGCTCTTTCATCTGCACCTGGTTCACGCCGCCCAACTGGAACTCGACGGGATCTTCGGCAGTCATGATGTTGGTATCAGGCTGGTTGAGGCGCGAGATCGAAGAGTACAGAGTGTTGGTTTTTCCAGATCCCGTGGGGCCCGTGACCAGCACCATGCCATAGGGTTTGAGAATCGCTTTCTCAAACTTGACCAGCGATTCCGGCTCGAAGCCCAGCTTGGTCATATCGAGCCGCAGGTTTTCCTTATCGAGCAACCGCAGCACGATCTTCTCGCCCCATAGAGTGGGCAGGGTGCTGACGCGGAAGTCGAGCTGCTTTTTGCGGCCGCCGATGTTCATTTTCAGCATGATGCGGCCATCTTGCGGCAGCCGCTTCTCGCTGATGTCGAGCTTGGCCATGATCTTCAGGCGCGAGGTGATCGCGTCCTTCAACTTCATTGGCGGGGACATGATCGACTGCAAAACTCCGTCAATACGGAAGCGAACGCGAAACTCTTTTTCGTAAGGCTCGATGTGAATGTCGCTGGCGCCGCGCTTGACCGCATCGGTGAGTACGAGATTTACCAACTTCACGACCGGAGCTTCGTCTGCAGCTTTTTCCAGCTGCGATAGCTCCATTTCCTGCTCTTCCGCCTGCAATTCGATGTCGCTCTCGCTCATCTCCGACATCGACTGCATGACGGTTTCAAGGTCTTCTTCTTTTCCCCCCGCGCCGTACGCTTTATCGATGCCTTCCAGAATCGAGCTTTCCGACGCCACCACCGGCTCGATGTTGAAGCCGGTCATGAACTTGATATCGTCCATGGCGAAGACGTTCGTGGGGTCGACCATGGCGATGGTGAGCGATGCGCCGACGCGACTCAGAGGAAGAATCTGGTAGCGCTTGGCGGTTTCGTACGGGATCAGCTTGACCACCGCCGGATCGATTTCGAAATAGGAAAGGTTGATGGCGGGAACGCCATATTGACGGGAGAGAAAATTGGTGACGTCCTCATCCGTCAAGAAGCCGAGCTTCACCAGCGCAGATCCCAGACGGCAGTTCTGCTCTTTCTGAGCTTTAGTCGCTTGTTCCAACTGCTCCGGGGTAATGATCTTCTCTTTGACGAGAAGGTCACCCAGCCGCTGAGACATACGTCGATCTCCTATCCACGTGGTGGAACGATGCCGGACCGTCAAACCGGCGTTTCACGCGAATCGCTGCTTCCAACTGTGGGAGAGGAGGGCAGCGTCTTTGCGATGACACAAATTGTCACCGTAAGTCGATTACCGCACCAGTTACCGTGGTACTTGGACTCCTTGGAACAATGCTTATTTTGCTCGATCTCCCCGAAAAGCCGCGCCAGTTGGGGGTTTTCAAAGAGAAATCATCAACTTGCGACCGGGGTACATACACTTTGGTAAGCGCGATGGAGACCAGCAGCGGATCAAGTCAAGACGGATGCGCGAAGCGTAAACTCCAGGTGAGGAATTGCTAAGGTGCAGGTAAGAGCGAAAAAGGAAATTCGCGCCTATTATGCGGCGCTGATTCAGGCGTGGGGACCGCAGCATTGGTGGCCCGCAGAATCGGCCTTTGAAGTTATCGTGGGCGCTTATCTGACGCAAAACACGGCATGGACAAACGTTGAAAAAGCTCTGGGGAACTTGCGTTCCGCAGGCCTTCTCACGATAAAGGCAATTCGTGGTGTCTCGGTGGCGGAACTCCAACGCTTGATTCGCCCGGCGGGGTATTTTCGTCTGAAAGCAGAACGATTGAAGCTTTTTGTTGATTTCTTGGATACGAAATACGGCGGTTCCTTGAACCGGATGTTCGAAGCACCGACTAAAACGCTCAGAGATGAGTTGCTTGGGCTGAACGGAGTAGGCCCGGAAACCGCCGATTCGATTTTGCTTTACGCGGGAAATCATCCGGTCTTCGTGGTCGATGCCTACACGCAGCGCATCGCTGCCCGCCATCAACTTCTTCCCGAGAGCGCCCGGTACGAGGAAACCCAACATCTTTTTCAGGAAGCGCTCTCGGCTATTGTTAATTTGCCTGTTTCCCATGTTCGAAACAACGAGTCCGCGCGCCGCAGAGAAACCCCAAACAGGGCGCATCCTCCCTCCCGAATGAGCAGTGCAGAACGCCCTACCCTGGCTCAGATCTATAACGAAATGCACGGCCTGATCGTTGGCGTGGGAAAGCACTACTGCAGAAAGTCACAGCCTGAATGTGACGGATGCCCTTTACGAAGTTTTTTGCCTTCGCATAAGTAAAAGGCGCCACATTTAGCGAATTCACAGACGGGAGTAACGGTGCCTTGGCGAGCCCTTATCGGTGGTCGGCCTTTCTGGCCTGCATCCTGGCTTCGATCGGCAGTGCACAGACGTTGCGGGAGGCCGCGGATCATGCGGGGGTGCTAATCGGCACAGCGGTTCGCCCTTCGCAGTTCAGCGAGACGCGCTATGCATCGGTGCTGGCCCGTGAATTCAACATGGTTGAACCGGAAGACGCTCTGAAATGGTGGGTTCTCCGTCCGGACCGGCGCACTTATGATTTTCGCGCGGGCGATGAGGTAGTTCATTTTGCACAGACACATCAGATGAAAGTTCGCGGACATTGCCTGGTCTGGGGCCGCGACAATCCGGATTGGCTGGCGAAAGGGCATTTTACCAGTCGGCAACTCTCCCATCTTTTGCGCGACCACATTTCGCGAGTGATGAAGCATTATGCCGGCGAAGTCTTCGCCTGGGATGTAGTGAACGAAGCTCTCGATGAGAGTGGAAAACCGAGGGATTCAATCTGGTACGACCAGCCGGGCATTGGTTTCGCCGGCAAGGGAACCGAATACATCGAACAGCTATTTCGCTGGGCGCACAAAGCAGATCCGCACGCTTTACTTTTCTACAACGAAGCCGAAGGCGAAACATTGAATCGCAAGTCGGATGCGATTTATGCGATGGTCAAGAATTTCAAAAAGAGCGGGGTCCCGATTGATGGCGTCGGGCTCCAGATGCATATTTCCACTGATATCGATGTTGAATCCATGACGGCTGCAGTCTCCGCGAACATTGCGCGGCTTGCCGCGCTTGGAGTTCAAATACACGTCACCGAACTCGATGTATCGGTGCGCGTCGACTCCAGTGGCGTGGCGAGTCTTGACGATCTCAACCGACAAGCCGAGGTTTATCGTGGAGTTGTGAGAGCCTGTCTGCAGAATCCTGGTTGCACCGCGATTCAGACCTGGGGATTCACCGACAAATATTCGTGGATTCGATCGCACTCGCGAGGGACACGCGGGCAAGCGCTATTTTTCGATCGTGATTATCAGCCTAAGCCATCGTACCGCGCAGTCCGGGATGAGCTTTCACGCGATCGGCTTTTAAAGCATTGAGTCCGGATCGCAGAACCAACTAAGCCTTCTTCCTCGCGCAAATCTGCATCTATAATAATGTTCGAGCCAACACCGAAAGAAGAGGAAAAGCGCGGTGTTGGCGCGGGTTCGCGTGGCGCAAACCATCACAAACCGCAGCAATCGTAAACGGGTCATCATCCTGCTCGCGATGGCTGTGTTCTTATTGCTGGCGATCCTCGTTTCACAGACGGCTTTCGATCTCACTTTCCTGCGCCCGGGAAATAATCAACAGATCGTGGTATTCGCGGCGCTTTCGGCATTAATCTTTCTGCTGTTTGTGGCGCTCACGTTCGTTCTGTTTCGCAACCTCCTGAAGTTGTTTGCGGAGCGCCGCCTGGGGGTTCTGGGTTCGAAGTTCCGTACCCGGATGGTGGTTGGCGCGTTATTGCTCTCTTTCGTTCCCGTGATGGTGATGTACTGGTTCGCGTACGGCCTGATGAACCGATCCATCGACAAATGGTTTTCGACCCCGGTTGAAGAGGTACGGGCCGACACGCACGCGATGACGTCGCTTCTGGCTGAATATGCGGCCCAGAATGCGGAGGCGGAAGCAACTTCCATCGCGACCTCTGCCGAAGCGGAGCGCAGCTTCGCAGGACACGGATTCTCGGCTGTCGAGAGCAAGTTTCAAAACCACGAGATCACTTTTCAGGGCGGGTTCGCGTTAGCCCTGCAAGACGGCAATGCGGAGGCCAGCTTCAATGCGCCGGCGCCGTGGGCCCAGCTAAAAGCTACTTTGCCGCTGGCGGCAGCTGCTAAAGGAGGCCCGGCGAACTTTACCTGGGGGCAGACCGAATATGCTTTAGGCAGCGCGCCGGTAGGAAATGACGGTTTGATTCTGGTGGCGATTCCACTGCCGCAGCATTTCGCTCAGACCGTCAAACAAGTGGAAGATAGCCAACAACGTTATTTCGAACTGGCGCATGAGCGCAGGCTGGTCCGTCGTACCTACATGGGATTGCTTCTTCTACTGACCATGATCGTGCTTTTTGTGACCACTTGGCTGGCGCTGTTTCTCTCGAAACTGGTCACGCGCCCCCTCGCAGCTTTGGCAGAGGCGACGCAGGAGATTGCCCGCGGGCGCCTCGATTATCGGATCGATGTGAGCGCTGCCGATGAAATCGGCGATCTGGTGCGCTCGTTCAACAAGATGGCGGCCGACCTTGAAGTCAGCCGCAAGCAGATCGTGGCTTCCACGATGGAAGCGCGCACCGCCAATGCGGAGCTCGATCAGCGGCGGCAGCATATGGAAACTATTCTGGAAAATATTCCGACAGGTGTCCTGTCTCTCGATGGTGCACGAAATGTGACTCACGCCAACCAGGCGCTGTTGAGAATGTTTTATCCCGATGGCTATGTAGACCGGCAGCATGTATTGCGGCACGCCAGGCTCGATGAAGTGTTCCCCAAGGAAGTATTAGAAGATCTCGAGCCGATGCTGCGCCGGGCCGAACGCATGGGCATGACCACCAGCCAGATGGAGATCCCCATGCAGCGCGTGTCGTTAAACGTAGCGGTCACCGTCGCAGCCCTGCGCCATCAGGATGAACGGGCAGGTTACGTGATCGTGCTGGAGGATCTCTCCGATCTGCTGAAGGCGCAGAAGCAGGCGGCGTGGCGCGAAGTAGCGCGACGCGTAGCACACGAAATCAAGAATCCCCTGACGCCGATCGCGCTCTCCGCCGAGCGTATTCAGCGGCATCTCGAACGCGCTCCGGGCGCGGATAAGGCGTCCCTAGAGATCGTTCGCGCTTGCGCAGTAACAATTGCGGGCGCGGTGGAAACCGTTCGTCGGCTGGTGGATGAATTTTCGTCGCTGGCGCGCTTTCCTGCTTCTCATCCGGCCCCGGCTGACATAAATGCGGTCATCGAGGATGCACTCTCCATGTTCGATGGCCGGTTGGAGCAAATCCGGGTTCACAAGTCGCTCGCCCCCGGGCTGCCCAAGGTTATGGCTGACTCCGAGGCCATGAAGAGGGCAGTTGCGAACCTAGTGGATAATGCCGCCGATGCGATGCAGGATTCTCTGGTGCGGGAAATTCAGATCTCCACTTCACTGGTCGGCAACCGCGATGCGGTCGAAATCACGGTGGCAGACACGGGTCACGGAGTGACGCGCGAGCTGAAGGAAAAACTTTTCCTGCCCTATTTTTCCACGCGGAGGCGCGGCACTGGGCTTGGACTGGCGATTGTCAGCCGAGTGATTGAAGAACACCACGGATCGATTCGCGTGGAAGAAAACCACCCGGTGGGAGCGCGATTCATTCTGGAATTGCCTGTGGTCCCGGAACCTGCATTGGCGAGCGCCACACCCCAGCATGCATAAAATCCTGATCGTTGATGATGAAAGCGGTATTCGTGAGTCCCTTGGCGGGGTGCTGACGGATGAAGGGTACGAGACCGCTTCCGTCGAAAGCGGCGAGGAATGCCTGAAGTTGCTGCGCGGGCAACGCTCGTCGTTCGAGGTCGTGTTACTTGACGTTTGGCTGCCGGGCCTCGATGGCCTGGAAACGCTGGAGAGAATCCGCGACCTGGATAGTCCTCCGGAAGTGATCATGATCTCCGGGCATGGGACGATCGAAACCGCGGTACGCGCAACCAAGCTCGGCGCCTATGACTTTCTGGAGAAGCCGCTTTCGATCGACAAGACTCTGATCGTGGTCAAGAATGCCATCCGCTCGCAAAAGCTGAAACACGAGAATGTAGACCTGAAGAAACAGCTCCAGGCTAAAAGCTCGATCGTAGGCGACAGTATTCCCATGAAGGCGCTGCGCCAGCAGATTGCCCTCATGGCACCCACTAACGGCAGGGTTCTGATCTACGGCGAATCGGGGACTGGAAAAGAGCTGGTGGCGCATGCGATCCATGCCCAGAGCCTTCGAAAAGATGAAACCTTTGTAGAGGTGAACTGCGCCGCGATTCCCGAGGATCTGATCGAAAGCGAACTTTTTGGGCACTACAAAGGATCGTTCCCCGGAGCAACCGTAAACAAGGAGGGCAAGTTTCAAAAGGCGAGCGGTGGAACGCTGTTCCTTGATGAAGTAGGGGATATGAGCCTAAAGACGCAAGCAAAGGTGTTGCGGACTTTGGAGGAGCAGCGTGTGGCCCCATTGGGCGGCGATGAAACAATCGCAGTCGATGCGCGGATTATCGCTTCGACCAACAAGGACCTGGAGGAAGAAATATCAAAGGGAAATTTCCGCGAGGATTTGTTTTACCGGCTGAACGTTATTCCCTTCTTTGTTCCTCCTTTGCGCGACCGCAAGGAAGACATTCCCCTCTTCGCAAAGCATTTCTTAAGGGAGCTGGCTGCAATCTACGGGCGCCGCCCCCGGGAGATTACAGACGACGCCATCGAGGGACTGATGCGTTATTCGTGGCCGGGAAACGTTCGTGAGCTAAGGAACGTAATTGAGCGCATTGTGATTATGAATCCAATGACCACACGCTTCGACCGAAAGCACCTGCCGCCTCTGGTGCATCGCGACGGCCACCGGCGGGAAATGCGGGGCGAGTTTTCGAGTTTACACGAGGCGCGAGACGCCTATGAGCGCGACTTCATTCTCAAAAAACTCGACGAGAATCACGGGAACGTAACCCGTGCTGCCGAAGTCCTGGGGCTTGAACGCAGCCATCTCTACCGAAAGATGAGGGCGTTAGGAATCGCGGCGAAGGATTGAGCAGGGAAACGCTAGCGTTTCACCATGTGAATTTCAGTGCCGTTCTTTCTGAATTCCACTTTATCCATGAGTTGGTTAATCAGGAAAATGCCGCGGCCGTGATTCGAATAGACGTTCTCTCCGACTGTGCATCCGGGAATCGATTCTGGATTGAAACCTGTACCTGGATCGCGCACCACAATCAGGATGCTGTGTTCTTCATCACTGCTGACGACGCACTCCACGGTCTTGGTCGGATCTTCTTTGGCCCCGTGAATTACCGCGTTGGCTAACGCTTCCTGGAGAGACAATTCGATCGCGTCTTCTTTTCCGTTAATCCCGTCCATTTTGCGGACGACATCCATCACCTCCTGCACGACCGGATCCACCGCCCGGCGATCGGCGGCAAGCGTCACTCGCAAAACCAAGCGCAGTTTTTCCGGATCGAAATCCTTCTCTGGGAGAGACGGCTGGAAAGTATCCTCAGGTGGCATGTTTAGGGCTCGCGGCCTCGGCAAAGCTCGTGTACATGATTCTAACTTTGAACTCCTGCGGCGACAATGTGTCTTAGCGGCCCGAACCGGTAAGGTGTTCCAATTGCCTCCGCCAGTCGAGCTCTTCAACAAAATCCCGTGACTGTCGCCAATTCGGGTGTACCTTCACAAAAAGCTCGAGAAAAACTCTTGTACCGAGCATTTTCTCGATCTGCAGCCGAGCCGATGTGCCGATCTTTTTGAGCATCTGGCCCTTCTTCCCGATCAGAATGCCTTTCTGCCCTTCGCGCTCGCAGTAGATTGTGGCTGCGATGCGCGTCAGTTTGAGTTCTTCCTCAAAGCTGTCCACGATAACCGTGGTGGCATAAGGCAGTTCCTCCGCCGTCTCAATCAGCACGCGCTCGCGAATCATCTCGGCTGCCATGAAGCGCGTTGGTTGATCCGTCATTTGATCCTTCGGAAAATAGGGGGGTGCCACCGGCAATGCCAAAGCAATTCGCTCAAGAAGAGTATCGAGACCATCGTTTTTCAGCGCGGAAACCGGAATGATGTCATGAAATTGATGCAGGTCTTTATAATCTTCAATGAGCGGAAGCAGCTTGTCTTTGCCTTTCAGCAAATCGATCTTATTGAGGACGAGGAAAACCTCCGCCCGCGAATCCTTGAGCATTCGCAGAGCGAATTTGTCGCGAGCGTCCGGCTTTTGCGCAACATCGATGAGCAGCAGAACGGCGTTGCAGCCTTCCAGCGCTTCGCGGATTTCGACCAGCATTTTCCTTCCCAGGGAACTGTCCGGCTTGTGAACACCCGGGGTGTCAATCAGAATGATTTGGGTAGGATCCTGAGTTTTGGATTTTGGGAGATTCACGATTCCCACAATGCGGTTGCGGGTAGTTTGCGGCTTGGGCGAAATGATCGCCAGCTTCTCGCCGACGAGCGCGTTCAGCAACGTCGATTTCCCGGCGTTCGGACGGCCAATGATGCAAACGAAACCGGAGCGGGAGGGCATAGTTCGGCTTGCGAATTTCGGTGTTCAAGACTGCGTCGGGAGTTTTCCGCCGCCAGCGAGCCGCGATCGCTCTAAGACACGGCGGTCTTTCGACTATATCAGTTTGAGCTGCCGCGGCTGCACGGCAGTGATCCGCACCCGCTCGACTCTACGGTTGGTGGATTCCAAAACTTCGAAACACAGACCTTCATCATTCACAATTTCGCCCTGCCGCGGAATATGCCCCGCGAGTTCGCTCACCAGGCCTGCAACCGTAGCCGATTCACGCCCTTCCGGCCTGGTGCCGAACAATTCCGCCAGGCGGTCGACATCGGTGCCGCCAGAAACAACATAGGATTGGTCATTTTCTCTGACGATTTCCGGCTTGTCATGCTCGTCGCGGATCTCTCCCACAATTTCTTCTACCAGATCTTCGATCGTCACCAGTCCTGCGACACCGCCATATTCATCCACCACGACCGCCATGCGAACGTTGTTTTTCTGCATCTCGCGCAGAAGGTCGCTACCCAGCTTGCTCTCAGGAACAAAATACACATCGCGGCGCATCAGGCTTTCGAGAGTGCGGGTTGAAGCTTCACTGTCCGGCACCTGTAAAACGTCTTGCGCATAGACGATGCCTTTGATGTTGTGGATGCTCTCCCCATATACGGGAACGCGCGAGTAATGCTTGGTGCGAAGCATGTCTATAAAACGCTCGACCGTGGTGTTCATCGGCAAGGCAAACATCTCCGGGCGGGGCGTCATGGCTTCGCGCACCGTTTTGCCGCTGAATTCCACGGCCGAGTGGATAAGGTCGCGGTCGCCTTCCTGAATGATGCCTTCTTCCTGGCCAGCTTCAATCAACGCGTCCACCGCCTCGGACGTGCTCTCCGGCTGTTCACTGGAATTCTGCCGAGTGAGCGACGCAACCGATTGCAGAAAGCCCAGAACAATGGTTACAGGCAACACGAGATAGATCAGGATTCGCAGTAGCCAGACCCAACGCAAGAGCCAGGTCCCGTTCGTGCGCGAGAAGAAGACGAAGGGCAGAAACTGGTTGAAGACTATAACGATCAGAACGAGGCTAATTGCAGCCTGCAGGATCTCGTATACGCTCCAGCGTAGGTCGGCGAAGACCAGATAGCCCACCAACAACGAAATCGTCGCGGTGGTCAACTGCTTGAGCACCGACATGGAAAGCGCGGCGCGGGCTCGGCTTACATTGAGTATTGGCTCAATCTTCTGCTCGAACACATCAATGTTGTCCTGAAAATCACGGGACAGGAACTTACCGATTTCCTGATAGACGCGATCCACGTAAGAGGCCAGCGCCAGCAAGGGCAATAGAGGGAGCAGTGCCAACGCAACTGGCCAATTCATGGGGCTCTCCGCTTCGTGGCGCGCTGGACTGCAGTGATTTTCTTGCTCTTCGAGGACTTATGCATCGGCAATCGTTCGCTTGGTGCTGCAGTTCGCTCGATCAACGCCCCTTCAAGCTTAAGCCGGCGGCGCAGGCGGCTTTCCTTGCGGGCCATCTCGCCGGCATCGCGCTCGTGATCGTAACCAGCCAAATGCAGCATGCCGTGAAGCACCAGGATCTTTATCTCGGCTTCGAGCGAATGGTCGAGAGTCTTAGCATTCTCTCGAGCGATATCGGCCGAGATGACCACTTCACCGGCAAGGGACTTCAGCCGCTGGCTTCCCATCCTCAACGCTGGAAAGGACAGAACATCAGTCGGCGTGTCGAACCCACGAAATCGTCGATTCAGACCCCTTAATTCCCCGCTGCCGGTAACAAGCACATTTACCCTTTCACGCATCCGGAGCAATCGCCGCACGCGCAAGACAAAGCGCTCAATTGCCGATGCGTTCAGGCCAACAATTCGTTTGCCGAATGTAACCAAGCCTGCCTGAGCACCTGTCAACTTCGGTCATAACTCTGAAACATCATTCCTGGACCGATTCTTCCGCAACAACAGGTTCCCGCGTCAATCAATAGGAGGCCCGATTTCGGCCCTCGCAAGCGACGGGCTCATTCTCCGGGCGCGATCGATCCGCCGGCAGCTCTTTCTGTATTCTTCCCATTCACCGCTTCGCCCGGGGTCGAATCCGTGCCTTTGCCCGACAGCAACAGCATCTGTTGCTCGGCCACCAGGGTTTTGTGCTCGTCATAGGCACGAATAATGCGCTGCACCAAATGATGGCGTACAACATCCCCTTCGTCGAACCGAACGAAACTTAAGCCCTCGACATTCTGTAGGACGTCAATTGCTTCCAGCAGCCCACTACGGCGCGCATTGGGCAAATCGATCTGGGTGATGTCGCCGGTGATTACCGCCTTGGAGTTGAATCCCAAACGCGTGACGAACATCTTCATCTGTTCGGAGGTTGTATTCTGCGCCTCGTCCAGAATCACAAAAGAATCGTTGAGCGTGCGGCCGCGCATAAAAGCAATGGGCGCGATCTCAATCACGTTTTTTTCGAGATATCGATCGACCCGCTCGGGATCGAGCATGTCGTAAAGAGCATCGTACAGCGGGCGCAGGTAGGGATCGATCTTGTCCTGTAAGGTACCGGGAAGGAACCCGAGCCGTTCTCCGGCTTCTACCGCGGGCCGCGCCAAAATGATGCGGTTCACTCTTTTAGCGAGTAGCGCTGAAATCGCCATCGCGACGGCGAGATACGTTTTGCCGGTTCCGGCAGGGCCCACTCCGAAAACCATGTCATGTTTTTCGATGGCGTCCACGTAACGCTTCTGATTGGCGCTCTTCGGCTGCACACTGCGGCGGCCCAGCGAACGCTGGCGGCCGGCGTCGGCTAACCCACGGAGCGTGGAAGTCGAATCCGCCGTCAGCACCCTTAACATGCTGTTGAGGTCTCCGTTATTGAATGTGTAGCCAGAGCGTTGCAGGCTTTCGTAATCGGAAAAAACCTGCTCGGCTCGAGCAACGTCACGGGGCGCTCCTTCGAGTTCAACGGCATTCGATCGGAGATCGATCCTGATATTAAGCCCGTCTTCCAGGAGGCGCACATTTTCGTCGCGCGTACCAAATAATGTTTCGATGTTGGGACTGATGCCGATACTTTTCTTCATTCAGTTTTGGCGAACCTATGTAGCTGCGCAGGCTGCGGAGACAAAGCAGAATCGTGCTCGGAGACGGGACAAACCGGAGTGTTCATGCCCACGGGGCAAGATACTTCCATTGGTTAAAGCGTACCCCGCCCCGAAAGGAGAGTCAATGCCGTTTCGTGAGCGCCTTTTACGCAGGTGAATCATTCTTTAGTGGCCTGTGGTCAGTCTCCCCTACCTAACGAAGTCACAGGTCCTGCTTTGTGCTTGGCGACGAAAACGCAGATCCGTCGCTTTGATTCGCATGGGAATCGGCGAAGGCGCATACCATCGACGGCAACCCGGTTTGACCGCCTAGAACCCCCTCCCGTAAAATAGTGGCTCGGACTTCCATCCGAACATTCTGCTGTAGACAAGGCCAGCAATCAGAGATGGCAATCATTTTTCTGCACTGAAACGCGCACGGCAAACTGAACGGCGCACGGCGACGAACCGCGCGA
>JASICF010000599.1 GCA_030044775.1 Candidatus Sulfotelmatobacter sp.
AAGGAGTCACCGACGAGTTTGGCGTGCCTTTTGTCTGCACCGAAAAAAATGGCCAGCCCGTCGCAACGATTCGCGACGACGATTCGTGCATCTGCTTCAACTTTCGCGCCGATCGCGTCCGCCAGATCACCCGCGCTCTCGCGCGCGATAGCGGATTGAACCCGCAGGGCGGCAGTGACCTGCCCGGCGCCGCCGATTTGGACTCAACCATCCCGCGCGATCGTGTGCCGAGAAATCTGCACTACGTTTGCATGACCCAGTACGACAAGAGTTTTTCGCTGCCGGTTGTCGTTCTGCCCGAATCGATGGCAAACATTCTGGCCAATGTCATGGGCGGGTTGAACATGCGCAATTTACGCGTTGCTGAAACCGAGAAATACGCGCACGTAACATACTTCTTCAACGGCGGCGTCGAACAGCCGTTTCCTGGCGAAGAACGCATCCTGGTGCAATCGCCGAAAGTTGCGACCTACGATCTGAAGCCGGAAATGAGCGCCTCGGGAATTGCAGATGCCGTCGTCAAAGCCACGGAAGACGGCACGTTCGATGTAATCATCGTGAACTTCGCCAATGCCGACATGGTCGGCCACTCGGGGAAAATCGAGCCGACGATCAAAGCGGTCGAAACCGTCGACGCTTGCCTTGCTCGGATCGAAAAAGCCGTGCGCACCAAAGGCGGAGCCATGCTGATCACCGCCGACCACGGCAACGCGGAACTGATGATCGACCCGGCCACCGGCGGCCCGCACACCGCGCACACGACAAATCCCGTGCCCTTTATTGTAGTCGCCGAAAACGCCGAGCAAGTCACGCTGAAACCCAACGGCTCCCTGCGCGATATTTCGCCGACGATGCTGGGAATTTTGGGAGTTGACGGGCCGAAAGAAATGACGGGTGGGGATCTGCGGCGCTTCGTTAAGAAGTAGCCCCGGTTCGCAAGCTTTGCAAGTTTATCGGACACTGTCATTCCGACGCGTGAGCGCAGCGAGACAGGAGGAACCTGCTCTTGCAGTATGCGGCCCGGACCTGCCTGGCGAATTTCCCCGTTCAATCCCCGCATCGGCACGACTGAACTCGTGCCCTTCTCGGCGTACCTTCGTGCTACAGTTCTCTCAGAATTCCATGGAACCGCGTCTCATCCTCATCAATTTGCTGATCAAGCTGGGCGTGGCGGCGGCCGTGTCGAGCACGCTTGTTCGTTCCAAGGAATTCAAGTCGCTCCTGTTTCGCGAGGAGCGAAGCTTCCGGCAAAAGGTTTACCTGGTTCTCTGGATGGCGCTGCCCATCATGGTTGGTGTCTGGATTCGCTTTTCCTCGCAGAGTTTCCTGGCTGGCGATCTGAGTTTTGAAACCGCCCTGCTGCTCGGCGTAATCGGCGGGCGCTGGGCGGGATCGCTTGGCGGCATGCTGTTGGGAATACCCGCGCTGCTGCACGGTGAATGGGCAGCGCTCCCTTTCGAAGTGCTTGCCGGATTTGTTGCCGGGCAACTCCGCACGCTCGCAGCCGACAAGGATGATATCTGGTCGTTCTCTCCCTTCATCGATCAAAGTATTTTCCGGCTCATCAAGCGCAATCTGCCGCGGCCGAGGCTGTTCGATTGGCAGGTGATGTTTTTTACTACCGTCGTGGGCTTGCGCTTTGTAGAAACCGAGCTGGTGCACTACATTCCCGGCTCCATCTTCAGTCTGGAGAGCCCCGATAATTGGTGGGTCTGGGCTGCGATTTACGCCACGGCAGTGGCTGCCATCGGCATCGAACTCAAAGTCTTCAACAGCGTTCGAATCCAGATCAAGCTGGAAGAACAAGAACGCCTCCTGCTGCATGCGCGCATGGAAGCGCTGCAGAACCAGATGAATCCGCACTTCTTGTTCAACACGCTGAATTCAATTTCGTCTCTCGTGCGCTTCGATCCCGACACGGCGCGCGATCTGATTTCCAAGCTAGCAACGATCCTTCGACGCTTGCTGAGCAGCACCGACTCTTTCGTTCCTCTACGGGAGGAACTGGAGTTCATCGATAACTATCTCGATATTGAAGTGGTCCGCTTCGGGCCCGACAAGCTCAAGGTTGTAAAAGAGCTCGATCCGGCATCGCTCGATGTAATGGTGCCAAGCATGCTGTTGCAGCCGCTGGTAGAGAACTCCATCAAGCACGGGCTTTCGTCACTGCTCGAGGGCGGCAGCATTTATTTGCGCAGCCGCTTATCCGATTCGCGGCTCGTGATTGAAGTGGAGGATAACGGCGTCGGTATGGCGGCCACGCACCTCAACGACTCCGTCAGCCTTCGGGGAGCGGGCATCGGGATGGCGAATATTTCCGAACGGTTGCAGATGCTCTATGGAAATACTGCCCGTATGACCATCGACAGCGGCGAAGGGAAGGGAACGCTGGTGCGCATTCGCTTGCCGCTGCTGCAAACTACGGGAGCAGTGCCTGAGGCATTTTACGAAGAGCGCTCAAGCACCCGTCGATAATACTCTTCGTATTGCGGGACGATCTTGCTGGAGCAGAATTTCGACTGCGCCACGCCTCGCGCGGTTTTTCCCATGGCGCGCAATTTGCTTTCATCATTGAGCAGGTCGATGGCGTATCGCGCCATTGTCTCGACGTCGCCGACGTCGGCGAGATATCCACTGACAGCGTGTTCAATCACTTCCGGCACACCGCCGGTGCGGGTTGCGATCGGCACCACTTCGCACGCCATAGCCTCGAGAGCCGCTAAACCGAACGATTCGAGTTCGCTCGGCATCAGCAGAATGTCGGCGATTCCCAATTTGTCCTGCACCTGGTCCTGCTTGCCGAGAAAAAGCACGTCCTCGTGAATCCCTTTCTGAACGGAAAGCCACTCGGCCACGGAACGGTCCGGGCCGTCACCGATCAACAAGAGCTTTGACGGAATCTTCTTGTGAACGCGATCGAAAATCTCGATAACATCCGAGAGCCGCTTCACCGGGCGGAAATTCGAGAGATGGACGAGTAATTTCTCGCCATTCAATGCGTATTCCCGCCGAAGCTCGGCGGCATCCTTGTTTCGGGTATACACGTCGCAGTTCACGGAATTGTAGATAACCTGAATTTCTTTTTTCACGTCGAACACGCGCTGGGTGCGGTCGCGCAGGTAGTTGGAGATCGCCGTCACGCCGTCACTTTGGTCGATGGAATAACGCGTGATCGGCAGATACGAGCGGTCGAGCCCAACCAGAGTAATGTCGGTTCCATGCAAAGTTGTCACGAATGGCAACCGGCGGCCGCGCGGCCCATCGGACAGCATCTGCCGCGCGAGCAATGCGCTTACCGAATGAGGAATCGCATAGTGTACGTGGAGCAGGTCAAGATCATACAGTTGCGCGACTTCCGCCATACGCGTCGCCAGCGCCAAATCGTACGGCGGATAATCGAACAGCGGATAGCGCGAGACCTCCACCTCGTGATAATGAATGTTCGGTTCCTGGCCGCGAAGGCGAATGGGTTGCGCGTAAGAAATGAAATGAATTTCGTGCCCGCGCTGAGCCAGTTCTAAACCCAGTTCCGTGGCGACTACGCCGCTGCCTCCGTAGGTGGGATAACCCGTGATCCCGATCTTCATTCTTCGAGGTTCGCCCTTTCCAGACGGTTCTGTAATTCGATGGCGGGAAACTGCAGAGGATGCACATTCTACAGGGCAGGCGTACGTTTCGCCCAGCGGCCGCTCAAGTATGGGGAACGCTTGTCGAGGGACTATTCGGCCTTTAGGACGGGCTTGATGATGCCGGGGTCGAGCTTATCCAGATGAGCCTGAAAGCGTTTCTTGGAGTCGTCGGGCAGGCCGGTGAATTCGATTCCCATCCCCACCCCGGGATCGCGCGTGCGCACGGTCGCGGTCGTCGAGATCCGCTCCTGGTCCATCCAGAAGTCCACTTTCAGCACGGTGGAAATCGGCAGGGGCATTACCGTCTCAACATAACAACCGTTCCCACTGATGTCTGTTGCGTTGACGCGCATGGGGGTGTTGACCCGCTCGTCGCGAAACTCCAGGGGGAACGAGATCTTATGGCGTTGAAAGCGTCTTCGATTGTCGTGGGAAACGGTGGGCGCGCTCGAGCGCATTTCGACTGGCAATTGGGAGAGCCACGGACACTCCTGATCGACGACCAGCTGTACGCCGACCTGAACTTTCTTTAACCCTCCTGCTTCCATCACCCACACCACTTTGCACCGGGCTTTCTTGTTTTCGAATTGAACGCCGATGACATCGCCGACCTTCAGTTCGTGTTCGAGGCCGCAAATGCAGGCGCCCGTAAGGCTGACATTCTGGGCGTTGGCGTTCTGATGGAAAGGCTGATTGTCGGCCCCGATGCCCCACACACGTAGGCGCAAGTCTAAAGTTGCGCGCGGCGCCGCCCCAGCAGCGGGCATATTCGAGTCCTCCAGCCTGAGTAACCTCAACTAAAACTTAAGAAATCATACCCTTGCCAAAGAGTTTTCTTAAGGTTACGAAGGTCACACCAAAACGCCAGAGTATACGGTTTGAGCATCTGAACGCGCAACCCACCGCCACTAGGTCTCGCTCCTGATCGCTTCCCTGTAAGAAATAAGATCAATCCCATGGGCCGCAAGAATACTTCGCGCATCCGGTAGGGTGAGAACTCGTAACTCGGTCTCTCGAGACTCCCGCAACCGGGTTTTTGCGGACTTCAGGTCATCATCGTTGTAGCCGGGATGGCAAACGAATTCCCACGTGCCCTCGGGAATAATTTCGGCAATCGCGCGGAACAGGGTTTCGTCGAGTGTACCTGTGACTTCAATACCCAGTGTTCCGTCGGGTGTTTGAAGGCCTTCACGTTCGACGGTCTCGTGAAACCTGCGGGCAAGATTGCGGAGAACTCGCACCTCCGCGTATCGCGTCCACAAATTGGGACGGCGCAGCAGTTGGCTCGACTTTAAAGGCTTGCGGGGGCCGAAAGGATTTCTAATGGCTCGAACGCCGCATGCCCGTGCCGCGCGCAGCACCGGCCGCAGCACCGCCGGAAACAGATGAACGTGCTTGTGAGTGTCGACATGTGACACAGAAATTCCTGCTGTCTGCAGCTTCCGAATCTGGGCAGCACTTTCGGCCTCAACCTCTTCTGCACTCAAACGCCCGGTCAGTGCGCGCGCGGCAAACGATTTCAGGTTGTCGCTGAATCGTCGCGCGTCAGGTCGCGACGAAGCTAGAGTGGGCAGCTGTGCGGCATCAATAACCGGTTCTCCGTCAATCAGCACGACGTGGCAACCTATGCTCAGGCGTGGCGCCGTCTTCGACAAACCTACGGCATCGTTAAAGGCGCGTCCGGTTGCCATGAGCGTGGAGGAAGTCACAATCCCTCGCAGGTGCGCTTCGATGATCGCCCGGTTCACCCCCGCGGTAAATCCAAAGTCGTCAGCATTAATGATGAGACGCCGCACGCGCCAGTCTAGCAGCAAGGATGTTTAGGATGTTTGTCGATCGACATCCTCCAAGTCCGGTCGGCCAATCGCCGCATGTTTGACCGATTTTTCGGACCGCGCGTAGACTCAGAGAGGCGCGCCGGAAGAATCTTCCCTTCTGAAACCGCAGACTACTCGCCAGGTTCATAGTAAGGGCCGCCGCGTCGCCACACTCGCCCGAAAGAGGGC
>JASICF010000600.1 GCA_030044775.1 Candidatus Sulfotelmatobacter sp.
CGTAGGGCACGATTCCGATGGCCCCGTCGGACATATTCCAGAGCAGGGCGGCATCAGGTTCCTTCATGCGGAACACGACGGTGAAGTCGTCCGGCGTGTCGATGTGATCGACGAAGCGGTAGGTGGACGCTTTGGTGCTGTGCACTTCACCCTGCATCAGCGAATCAAAGGTCCACTTCACGTCACGCGAGGTAAGCGGACGGCCGTCATGAAAGTGCACGCCGTGGTGAAGGTGAAAAACATAGTTGAGAGGGTCAGAAACGTCCCAACTTTCAGCCAGTCCCGGAGCCACGTTGAGTTTATCGCCACGCGTGAGCAGGTCGTCAAAAATCAAGCTGTCAATGCGTTCGGAAAAGGCATCGACTCCGATGCGCGGATCAAGATTCGTGGGACTCGACTCGATCAGCATGACTAGCGTATTGGGATCGGGCTTGCGGTAACAGGAGACGAACGAGAGTATCAGCAAAAAAGCTGTGCAGAAAACAGAAATGCTGCGCAGCTTCGCGATGTAGATCTGCAAGCCTCACCTCTGATGGCAATGTTTCAATCATAATTTATGGATAAGAGATTTTGCCGAGCACTGCGGGACGGGCCGCTCCCGTAGCCGAGGGAAGGTTCGACGGACGTCGATGCCAGGTTTCATGTGCCAGAAGCGCGAAGGCAGTGGCTTCTTTGGCTTCGGCGGGGATGCCGAATTCGCTGGAAAATCGCAATTGAATCCCAAGCGGATGCAGTTCCTTTCTCAACATTGCAACGAGTGTGGAATTCTTCGCGCCACCGCCGGAAAGGATCATTTCTGTTTTTTTGTGCGGCGAAAGGACTCGCAGGACGTGGCGAGAAATGGCATCGGCAATCGACCGCGCTGTGAGCGCAGTCGCGGTGGCGACGGCGTCTTCTTTGCTGCACCTTCCGCAGTCGCCAAGAAAGCGTCCCACAAACTCACGGCCAAACTCTTCGCGGCCAGCAGTTTTGGGAGGTCTTCTGCCGAAGAAGTCGTGGCGGAAAGTTTTGCCGATGACGTTGTCGAGTACTTTGCCGGAAGCCGCGATTCTTCCGTTAGGGTCGAATGGACGAGCAAAAAGTTTTTCCGTGACAGCATCGATTACCATGTTGCCCGGGCCGGTATCGAATGCAATGACCTCGCTTGCGGCTGCGTGTGCTGGGATCGCCGAGAGGTTCGCAATGCCCCCGATGTTCTGCACAATTCGTGCCGTGTGAGGGTCACGGAACAACATGTAATCGAGGAAGGGAACGAGCGGCGCGCCTTTGCCTCCGACAGCCATGTCGGCGGGACGAAAATCAGAGACGGCAGGCAATCCGGTTCGCGCCGCGATGACGGCGGCTTCGCCGGTTTGCCAGGTAGCGGCAATCCTGCGTTCCAAAAAGTTCTCCGGCTCGCCCTGGTGGTAGAGGGTCTGCCCATGGCAACCGACGAGATCGGCCTTGACTCGAAACTTGCGCTGCGTGGCCAACACCGCATCGGCATAGAGTTCGCCGAGCAGAAAATTGAGGCGGGCCAGATTGGCAACGCTTGCAGCCCGAGCATTCATCGCATCCAGGATGGCTGCGCGAACTGGTTTCGGATACGGATATTCCGCGTGCCCGAGCAGTTCGATTGCGCGGCCGTTGTTTAACCGGACGCAATTAGCGCGAGCGCTCCTTTCCGTGACAGTGCCAGCCGATGCATAATTGCGGCCGAAACGCACAAGAGCAACGTTTATGCCGTCGGCGGAAGTTCCGCTCATCACCCCGGCAACGATCATTTGTTTTTTCGTCGCTTCTTTCGGGGATCTCATGTGGGCCGCCGAAGAGCTGCGTTCTTTTTCTCTGCCCGCGCTAGACCCTCCAGGCGTACTTGTTCGCCGAACTCCCAGAGCCTGCGCGAAAGGCCCTCGACGACTGCAGCTGAGGGTTTTTTCGAAACATAACGCAAGAGTGGCGATTTTTTCCGGAACTCATGGACTCGTGCGAGCGACTCTGCCACGCGGCGGGCAAAATGGGGATTACGTTCATGTTCTGCCATCAATGCCTCATATGCCTCAACGATGCGGTCTTCACGATGGCAGATCAGGCATAAGTCTCCTCCGGCCCGGATGAATTCCACGGCGGCCTGACCGGGCGACGCAGCGGAAAGGACTCCGCCCATCTCCAGGTCGTCGGAGACGATCAGATTTCGATAGCGGATTCTCTTGCGCAGGACATCGGTGATCCAGATTTTCGAGAGGGACGCGGGAACCGAATCTCTTGTGACGGCGGGATAGGCAGCGTGCGAGATCATCACCATGGGAAGCAGAGGACGCAAAAGGCGATACGGCAGTAGATCCTCAGCCCAGAGTTGTTTTAAAGATTTCTCAATCACGGGCAGAGCGTGGTGGCTGTCGAGCTTGCCTCCGCCGAGGCCCGGATAGTGTTTCGCGCAGCCGAGAACCCTCGCCGCACGGAGGCCGGTGAGAAATTGACGAGCGTATCCTATCGTTAGGTGAGGTTTGGCGGACACCGCCCGCGAACTGAGAACTTTGCGCGAGGCTTCAAAGGCCAAGTCGAGGACGGGCGCGAAATCAAGATTGAATCCCAGAGCATGGCAGCTTTTGCCCACGATTTGGCCGTGCTTGCGGAAAAGCTTGCGATCGCCGGTGGCAAAGACGTCTGCAGCCGATGGGGTCGGACCGAGGACGTCGCGAAAACGGTCGACAGTTCCGCCTTCGAGATCGACGCAAGTGAACAGCGGCGGAGCGACACACTTTCGGCAATCGCGAAGCAGGCGCCAGGTCTGATCCGCGCTTTTGACATTCCGCGCAAAGAGGATCACCCCGGCCGGTTGCAGGCGGGTAAGCAAGGAACTGAGGCGCGGCGTCATCTTCGTGCCATCGAAGCCGACGATCAGTAACTGCCCGACTTCTGCGACAGGAGATAATTTTGAGCGAGCTTTCATCAAGGACGGCGTTCGGTCTTCAGCGCTTGTGGTTAGATCTCTTTCTTTAATTCTGCCAGCAGATTCAATGCCTCAAGCGGCGTAAGGCGATTCAGATCCACTTCCCGCAGTTTATC
The DNA here is from genome assembly GCA_030044775.1 of Candidatus Sulfotelmatobacter sp. GTDB lineage: Bacteria > Acidobacteriota > Terriglobia > Terriglobales > Acidobacteriaceae > Sulfotelmatobacter. The sequence continues at coordinate 3,049 of JASICF010000600.1, forward strand.
CAGAACCGGCTGCGAGAGCGGCGTGAAGATAGTCAGCTGAGCGGGCGGAGGTTCAGTTCCCGGAGAGAGATGATCCGTTAATCTCCGCTCGGCCAACTCATGCTTAGAAAGAACCTCTCGCGCACGCGTGATCACCTCGTTCGGCAAACCTGCCAGTTTGGCAACCTCAATTCCGTAGCTGCGGTCGGCTGCACCCGGCTCGACTTTTCGCAGAAAAACAATGCCTCCGCCAGTTTCCTTCACCGATACGTGATAGTTTTTTACTCCAGTAAGCTGCTCGGCGAGTTCCGTCAGCTCAAAGTAATGAGTGGCAAAAAGAGTTTTCGCGCGCACGCGGGCGTGCAGATACTCGATTGCAGCCCAGGCGATTGCCAGGCCGTCGTAGGTCGCGGTGCCGCGACCGACTTCATCCAGCAGGATCAGCGATCGCGCCGTCGCCGTGTGCAAAATGGCGGCAGTTTCCGTCATTTCGACCAT
>JASICF010000080.1 GCA_030044775.1 Candidatus Sulfotelmatobacter sp.
GCCGGCTTCAATGGCGCACATCAGACCGGCAGCGCCGGCCCCGAGAATGAGGACGTCGAATGAGGAAGTTTGCATGTATGAATAGGATAAGGCACATGCGTTGCAACTGAGCTGAGATCGAGCGGCATTCGTGGCCAGGAAATATTCGTCTACATGTAAAAAAGGCTGAGGCGAGGCAATCCGTATTTTTCCAACAAAAACTTGTGAATGTACTGTTTTTGCAGTTGTTCAATCTGTGCTGCCATCATCTTTATGCGATAAGGCGCGAGCTCGCGATCGGCGTGCGCTCGGACTGCCACCAGTTTTTCATCGGCGGTTGTAGCAAGAAGAGCAGCGAACAGCTTTTCCTCGAGCACGGTGAGGCGGCGTTCGAGATCTTCTAACTTCGGCAGGGCCTTGTTCGTGGCGATTTCCTGAGCGATTTTTCTAAGCGCGGCGGCAGAGTCCCTCGCCACCGCCTCCACGTACGGCTCGGCGCTATACGGAAGCTTGGCCGCATCCAGAAGCTCAGCGTTTCGACGCAGGAAGGCAACAATCGTCTCGGCTTCGAACCCCTGCTCAGCTTTGTTGCTTGAGTGTTCTTCGCCGGAAGCTCCTACGGCTGCTTCTTTCATGTCTTCTGCCGCCGCCAAGACTTCCTGCGAACAGTAGGCCAGACTATTTATCTTTCTCGACTTTGAAGGGCGTTGATCGTAGCGGTCAAACGCGGCATCGATTCCCCGCAGTACCGCTTCAAGAGGAATGCCTGCGTCCTTCCAGGTTTCGATGAGCGCCCAGTCCAGAGTGGTCAGCAGCAATCCGCCGCCGCGACGGCGCAGGAATTGCTCTTCGATTTCGGTGAAGTAATTGAAATAATTTTCCACGGCCGATTCAGCGGGGCGGGCGGGAAGCGGAACTCTTGCGCATGTTGCCTTCTCCTTTTGATTTCATAGCAGGGCTCGACGGTTGAGTGGTCGCGCTCTTCTGGCTCTGAGGCTCACGCCGCGAACTCGCATTTCGCTCCCAGATGATGCGCAGGCCCTCAAGGGTGAGCAGGTCATCGACCTTCTTGATGAATTTCGAGCCTTTGCCAATGAGTGGCGCAAGGCCGCCCGTAGCCAGAACTTGCGTCTCCTCGCCAAGTTCACTGAGCAAGAGTTCGAGAATGCCATCGACTAGCCCGAGATATCCGTAGTAAAGGCCAGATTGCAGACTGCCCACTGTAGTGGTTCCAATGACGCGAGCCGGCTTGCGAATTTCGACTCGGGTCAGCCGCGCGGTTCGTTGAAACAATGCATCGGCTGAAATGCCGATGCCGGGGCAAATGACGCCGCCAAGATACTCTCCTTTATGAGAAACACAGTCGAACGTGGTCGCGGTGCCGAAATCGACGATGACACAAGGCCCGCCATACTTGTCGAAGGCGGCAACCGCGTTGACAATGCGGTCGGCGCCGACTTCGGCAGGATTGTCATACTGCACCGGCATTCCGGTTTTCACTCCCGGTTCGATGAACAGGGGCTTGGAATTAAAGTAGCGCTCGCAGACCTGACGAAGAACAGAGTCGAGCGGGGGGACAACCGAAGAAATCACGATACCCTGGATTTCTGACGCTTCCAGCCTCGCCATCGAAAACAGATTGCGAAAAAGAACACCGTATTCGTCGACAGTGCTGGCCTGCCGCGTAGTCACGCGCCAATGGGCCACAAGACGCGCGTAGCCTGCCGCGGCGTTGTCGCGATTTCCGGGACGGTCTTGCTCGGTCTGAGCGAAGACTCCGAGAACGGTATTCGTGTTACCGACATCAAGAACAAAGAGCATAAGAAATTCGACGCGGAAGACCGAGGGGCGCCGCCAATCTAACGGCTCACTACCGCTTGTCGATGCCAACCTGAATTTTCCGATTCACATGCTTCGCACGGTTCCGCTAAGCACTGTTTCCAGCCCGCGTTGTGTTCGCACCAGCAAAAAACCGCGGTCATCCAGGCCTTCCGTCACACCCGCAATCGTTGATCCGTTCTCCTCGATCCGAACTTGTTTGCCCAGAACCCAACTGGATCGCTCGGCGAAACGGATCAGGATGGACTGCCGCGCGTTCCGTTGTTCGGTCAGAAAGCGATACTCACGGTTCAGCAATTTTAACAAAGACGATACGAGCTCCACGCGCGACCACTCGCGACCGGTGGCCAGCTTTAAAGAAGTCGCCTCGCACAGAAGTTCCTTCGGGAATACCGTCTGTTTCACGTTGATTCCAATGCCGACCACCACATGGCGCACATGAGTAGCCTCGGCATTCATCTCAGTGAGAATGCCGCAAACCTTCTGGCCACCGATGAGCACGTCGTTCGGCCATTTGAGATCCACGCCAAGCTCTGGCTCGTGCAATTTAATTGTGGAGTGCACAGCTAGGCCGGCGGCCAGGGAGAGCACGAGCACGTCGGAAGGCGGAAGCTTCGGACGCAGAATTACAGAACAATAGATCCCGGCCGAGGGAGCGGATGCCCAGGAATGCGCCCCCCGGCCGCGG